>NZ_JAEEVD010000063.1:0-13225 GCF_016290755.1 Lachnospira sp. | reverse complement strand
GTAGTAAACCAAGCCCTAAATTATGCAAATTGCCCCACAAGCTAAGTTGATTACAGGAAACGCCGAATCCCCGACCTACACCACACCCTCGACTCACGCTAAACTCCCGCCCCACACCACACAGGGTTCAGCAAAGCTAGAACCCATACCCCTTCGCCTCCCATCACTTTCTTCATTATATTCATTGAAATTAAACATTTCTAATAGTATAATATAACTATATACATCGTGAAATTCAATAGTAGGAGGTCAGAGTATGCCTAGTAATAATGCTAAAGGGGAGTCTAAGAGCCGCATTAATATGCTCATGCTCTTAATGTTATTGGTTATTATACCAACCGTTTGTAGCGCTCTTATTCTTAATATTATGAGCTGCTCAATTTTTAGTTCAAAGCTAAGAAAACAATATGAGGAGCAGGTAGAGGTGATTGAGGAGCAGTTTAACACATACGTAACTGAACTTTGTGAGAATGTTGGAACCTCTTTTTTTACTAAAGAAAATAGAGATTATTCTTATGTAGATAGTTTTTTAAGCCAAAATATTGCTCTTACTGTATTTATTGGTGATACAAGAACACTAACTTCATTAAAGGATAGTTCTGGTAATAGAATTGAAGGAACTAAGGCAAGCTCAGAAGTTATTAATACTGTTTTAACTAATGGAAAGACTTATGCAGATGATAATACAGTAATTAATGGCGAAAAATATTTTGTACATTATTCGCCAATTAAGGATTCTAGTGGAAATATTATTGGTATGACATTTGCAGGTAAAAAGGCATCAGTCTTGCAAACAGATATTAACAATGCAGTTCTTAGTTTAGTGCTTGTAACAGTTATTGTACTTATTATCTTTACAATTATTATTTACTTTATGTCTAAGGTAATTAAGAAGACACTTGAACTTATTGCTGATAATCTTCATGTTTTAGCATCTGGAGATTTAGATGCAGAAATTAAAATTCCATCTGCAATTAAAGAAAATAAGCAGATGGTTTCAGCCCTAACTTCAGTTCAGAAAATGTTACAAAACTCAATTGGTAAGGTTACAAGGGTAACTAAGAGCTTATCTAAGGGCATTGATAGTGTTGAAGATTCAGCTAATTCTAGTGCAAATGCGGCAAACCAGATAGGTACTGCAATGGATGAACTTTCTTCAATGGCTCAAGGAATGGCTGGTAATGTTCAAAGTGTAAATACAAGTGTGGCCAACATGGATGTTACAGTTTCTGATATCGGATCTAATATTGAGGTATTAGCAAGCAATTCAGATGAAATGAGTACAGCAAGTGCAGAGGCTGCTGATTGTATGGAAAAGGTATTATCTTCAAATCAAGTAAGCTCAGATGCAGTTGAATCAATTAATAGACAGATTCTATTAACAAATGAATCTATTAATAAGATTAATGAGGCAATTACATTAATTATTGGTGTTGCTAGTAGAACTAAATTACTTTCACTTAATGCATCAATTGAGGCTGCAAGAGCAGGCGAAGCAGGTAAGGGCTTTGCAGTTGTAGCACAAAATATTAGCCAGTTAAGTGAGCAGAGTAACGAATCTGCAGCAACAATCAGAGAAATTGCTAAGGAGATGCTTGAAAATTCATCTGAATCAGTTAAATTAGCAGAGGATATTATTAATACAATGTCAGATGAAAAGCAAAGTATTGCAGATGCTCAAGATAGATTTACTAAACTTAATGATGCCATTAATGACTCAGTTCTTAAGATTAAGGAAATTGATTCTAAAACAGTAGCTCTTAATCAAATTAAGGACGAAATTATTAATGATGTTAATGAGCTTAGTGCAATTTCTCAGCAAAATGCGGCTAGAAACCAGGAAGTTAATTCTAATGTAGCAAATATTGTAAACAGTATCGAAGATATTGCTAAGAATATGAATAAGATGAAGGAAATGAAAGATTCTCTTGCAGAAGCTACAAGCCAGTTTAAAATTAATTAATAACTTGCAATTTAAATAAATTTATAAAGCTTTAAAACGCTCACCTAGCTTTAAAGGCGCAGGTGAGCGTTTTCTTTTGTTTTTGCTAGGCCTAATTTCACATTGAAACTGATAAAAAATTATAGTAGAATAGAGAAGATAATGATGGGCTTACTAGGAGTCCGTAGAATATATAGTGAGGAAACAAGATAATGGAACAGTATAAGCAGGAATTTATTGAATTTATGGTAGATAGCGACGTGTTAAGATTTGGAGAATTCACTCTTAAGAGTGGTAGAAAGTCTCCATTTTTTATGAACGCTGGATTATATGTAACAGGACAGCAGTTAACAAAGCTTGGCGAATACTACGCTAAGGCTATTCATGATAACTACGGTGATGACTTTGATGTATTATTTGGACCAGCTTATAAGGGAATTCCACTTTCAGTTGCAACTGTAATGGCATTCCACAAGTTATATGGCAAGGAAATCAGATATTGCTCTAACCGTAAGGAAGCTAAAGACCACGGTGATGCAGGCATTTTACTTGGTAGCCCAATTAAGGATGGCGACAAGGTAGTTATTATTGAAGATGTTACAACAAGTGGTAAGTCAATTGAAGAAACATTCCCTATCATTCAGGCTCAGGGCGATGTTGAAATCAAGGGTCTTATGGTTTCTCTTAACAGAATGGAAAGAGGAAAGGGCGAGAAGTCAGCATTAGTTGAGATTCAGGAAAAGTATGGCTTCCCAGCTAACGCTATCGTTTCAATGGCTGATGTTGTTGAGCATTTATATAACAAGGAAGTTAATGGCAAGGTCGTAATCGATGATAAGATTAAGGCTGCTATTGATGAATATTATAAGCAGTACGGCGCTAGTGATTGCCAGTAATAATTGATATAACTAACATGTAATAACTAATAAACACTAGGAGGTAGAGATAATGGATGAAAAGCTTTATAAAAAAGTAAAATCAGTAGGTGTTTCAAATCTTGTGTTTGGAATAATTACAATTGCAGCAGGCATTGGTATTGGAATTGTAATGCTTGTGAATGGTGCTAGATTATTAGCTCATAAGTCTGATACATTATTTTAATAAGATTACTAGAAGATAATGTCCTAGCAATAGGGCATTATCTTTAGTTATGGAGACAATATGAAGAACGAAAAAACTAAATTGCTAGCTTATTGGTTTGCATTTATTTGTTATATTGCAGTTGTTGTTTACTTGGTATTTTTTGCTGAGAGCCTAGGTAGAAGTGGTTCTTGGGCAACAACAACTGATAATGGATATAGCTATAATTATATCCCTTTAAATGAAATTAAAAGATTTATTGAGAGTCTATCTGTACCAGAATATAGAGAGATGGCAATACTTAACCTAGGGGGTAACATTTTATTATTCCTTCCACTAGGCTTTTTATTACCAACAATTCTTAGAAGGATTGGATTCTTAGGAACAATGATGTCTGCAGTTGTACTTAGCTTGCTTATTGAGCTTACTCAGCTTTTTACAAAACTTGGCACCTTTGACATTGATGATATTATTCTTAATACTTTTGGAGCTTTACTTGGCTTTATACTTTTCTTGATTATAAGGCCCATTAAGAATTAAGTAAGGAGTATAACATGAAGGTTTTTAATAAGTATAAATTTTCCAATAAAAATCAGACTCTAGGCGGCACAATTTCTACAGCCCTTGGAGTTTTATCCCTTGCAAGTTTATCTTACGGAATTCATATTTCCGTAGTGGCTAACGGACATGCAGGTTTAAAGGTTGGAACTTTGGCACTTTTAAGTTTAGTTTTAGCAGTAAGCGGTACAGTAATTGGCCTACTTAGCTTTAGAGAATCAGATAAATTCTATGGTTTATCAAAGGTTGGCTCAATGCTTTGCGGCGTATTAACTGTATTTATGCTAGCTGTGTTATTGATGGGAGTGTAATATGTTTAAAGATAATTTAGATGAAAGATTTGACCTTTCCTTTGAAAGAATTAAGGAGATAAGTCTAAATCCAGAATTAGAGAACAAGAGTTTAGCTAACTACTATAAATCTGTAGCAGCTTTTATTGTAAAGCTTGAAGGTCTATATAGAGCCTTAAAGGCTGGAAAGCTTGAGAATTTAAGCCTTGAGGAATTATCAAAGCTTAACAAGTCCCTTTACGAGGATGTTTTAGTAGAGAATTATGATAAGTCTTACGCTAATCCTACATTTTCAAAAAAGGAATTAGGAGAGAAGTTAGGTAATTTACTATCGTTCCTTTATGTAGAAATTAGAGGAATGATTGTCTTAGTATATGAGGACAGAATCGATGAGATGGTAGCTTTAATGGAATTATTCATTGAGTGTTACTGCCTTGGCGAGGATGCAAGCCAGGTTAAGGAGTCTATTTACTGGTATGTAAGCGATTATTCAGATGACTTAATCGAGGAGAGAATCAAGGAATTACTTGATCCAGACTACGATTTTGCAACTAAGATTATTATGGAGTCTGACTTAACAGACCTTAGATATCTTTATAAGTTTGGTGAATACATTACTGATAATGAAATTAAGACAGCTACTTTCATTAACTCATTATCAGAGGCTGAAGTTAATGCTATGGCAAGAACCTTTACAGAGGGCTATAGAAAGGGCTTTGAGCTTACAGGTAAGGATATTACAAAGAAGAAGACAGTTAACATTAGATTCTGCCTTGGTTTTGAAAGACTTGTAAGAGAAGAGATAAAGGAATTTGCAAAGATTGGTCTTAAGCCAACAATTTATAGAGCAGCAACAAATTCAATTAATAAGACTATTAGCGGCGCTAAGGTAGGTTTCTATGGAGCAAGTCCTAATAAGCAGTATGAATTTGATCATAGACAGGATTATGCCCTTTACTTTAATGGGGATTTTGTTGAAAGAAAGCTTGGAGCTACACGTTTAGCTTATGAGCATTACAAGGATTTGGCAGCAGTACACGGCGGCCCAGCAGTTATGGAAGTTTTTGGCGAGATTCCATTTGAGCCAGCTAATAATGCAGATGCCTACAAGTTATCAGATAAGCAGCAAAAGCTTGTGGTTAAGTACTCTAACGAAGCCTCACAGATAGTCAATAACTATATTAAGGGCGAGGAGAGAAGCTTTACAATTATTGCTTATCCAACTGCAGAAATCGGCGATAAGTTTGAAGAGATTTTTGCTGAAACAGTAAAGATTAATACTCTTGATTATGAGAAGTATAAGGTAATTCAGGAACACATTATTGACGCTCTTGATAAGGCTGAATATGTAGAAGTTAAGGGAACTAACGGCAACACTACAGACATGAAGGTTTCTATTATGAAGGTCAAGGACCCAGAAAAGGAAACTGTTTTTGAAAATTGTCTTGCAGACGTTAACATTCCACTTGGCGAAACATTTACATCACCAGTATTAAAGGGTACAACAGGCGTCTTAAACGTTTCGTCGGTATTCTTAAACGACCTTAATTTCACAAATCTTACAGTTGAGTTTGAGGACGGTTTCGTTACAGATTATAGCTGCGATAACTTCAAGGACGAAGAAGGCGGCATGGAAAAGGGTAGAGAGATGTTTAAGGCAAATGTACTTTATAACCACGACACACTACCACTTGGAGAATTCGCCATCGGAACTAATACAACAGCTTATGTAATGGCTAACAAGTATGACATTGTTTATAAGCTTCCAATTCTTATTGTTGAGAAAATGGGACCACACTTTGCTATTGGTGATACATGCTATTCAAAGTCTGAGGACGTTAAGGTTTATAATCCAAACGGCAAGGAAATCATCTCAAGAGATAACGAAGTATCTATCTTAAGAAAGACAGAGCTTGATAAGGCTTACTTTAACTGTCATACAGATATTACAATTCCTTATGATGAAATTGGTAATATCACAGTTGTTGAGTATGACGGTAAGAGAGTAGATATTATTAGAGATGGTAGATTTGTTCTTGAGGGAACTCTAGGACTTAATGATGCTTTTGAGAACTAGTTAGATTAAAGTGTTATTATTAAAGCGTTATGTTTAAAAACTACAATTAACTATAAAAATAAGGCAGTTACCAAATCTGGTAACTGCCTTATAATATTCTATAAGACTTTACTTAAGAAGTCCTTAAGTCTTTCTGACTTAGGATGAGTAAAGATTTCTTCTGGAGTTGCATCTTCTGCAATTACACCTTCATGAATAAATAAAACTCTGTTAGCTACTTCTCTAGCAAAGCCCATTTCATGAGTTACAACAACCATTGTCATTCCGTCTGCAGCAAGCTCTTGCATAAGACTTAAAACTTCTCCTACCATTTCTGGATCAAGGGCGGAAGTTGGTTCGTCAAAGAGCATTACATCTGGATTCATAGCAAGAGAGCGAGCAATAGCAATACGCTGCTTTTGTCCACCAGATAACATATCTGGATAGCTATTAGCTTTGTTTGGAAGTCCAACTCTTAAAAGAAGTTCATCAGCCTTCTTTGAAGCTTCTTCCTTTGTCATCTTGCCTAGTTGAACTGGAGCAAGCATTATATTTTCCTTAATAGTCATATTAGGGAAGAGGTTGAACTGCTGGAAAACCATACCAATTCTTTCGCGCATCTTATCGATGTTAATCTTAGGATCTGTGATATCATTTCCTTCAAATGTAATAGTTCCGCTTGTTGGTACCTCTAATAGGTTAAGGGAACGAAGAAATGTTGACTTACCACATCCAGATGGACCAATGATTGCAATAACCTCGCCCTTACTAATAGTTGTTGAGATTCCTTTTAAAACTTCATGTTTATCAAAGGACTTATGCAAATCCTTAACTTCAATTAAAATTTCATTATCGTTCATTTTTTCTTAGACTCCTTTCGAGTTTAGAAACAAGTGCTGAAAGTATTGTTACAAGTAAAAGGTAGATAATAGCTACAGCTGTAAGAGGTAATAAAGCCTCATAAGTTACGCTTCGAATAATATCACTACCCTTTGTTAAGTCCATAAGACCGATGTAACCACTAATAGATGTTTCCTTAAGTAAGGTAATCATTTCATTTCCAAGGGCTGGTAAAATGTTCTTAAAGGCCTGAGGTAAAATGATTAATCTCATGGTCTTGTTATAAGGAAGTCCAAGAGAACGTCCTGCCTCAAACTGACCCTGGTCAACAGACATGATACCTGAACGAACTACCTCTGCTACGTAAGCGGCTGAATTAAGACCAAAGGCAATGATTGCAACAACGACCTTGCTTACATTTACAGATGAAAATACAACATAGTATATAATAAGTAACTGCACCATAGTTGGTGTGCCTCGAATGATTGTAAGATAGAGTTTAGCAAAGAAGTTTAGTATTGTTAAACCGCCATTCCTATCATGTGTTGTTCTTACAATAGCAAGTAAAGAACCAAGTACAATACCAATGATTAAGGCAAAGAAAGTGATAATTAAAGTGTTTCTTAAACCTGTTAATAAATAGTTATATCTTCCATCTTCAATGAAGTTCTGATATAGCTTTTCAGAAAGTGAAAGACTACTGTCTGAATCACTAGATTTTACAATAACAACCTGTTTAGCGGTTGTATAAGAACTAGTAAAATCAACATTTTTTTGTCTGTCCTCTGTAACTGTTAAACCAGCAGCACCAACGTCTGCCTTGCCTGTACGAATAGATGTGATAATAGAATCAAATTCCATATCTTCAATTACAAGCTCGTAACCTAATTTATCGCAAACAGCCTGCATAATATCGATATCGATACCTACAATGCTGTTATTTTCATAATATTCATAAGGTGGGAATGTAGCATTAGTAGCCACTACAAGCTTTCCATTCTCACGAGATACATCCTGCTTAACATAAGGTGTCTGGCCAATTTCATCTTCTGAACCAATATAGTTATTAATTATAGAAGTAATTGTTCCATCTGCCTTTAATTCTTCAAGCGCTAAATTAATAGCTGCTGTTAAATCTGAATTATCCTTAGAAATTGCAAAGGCATATTCTTCTTCAGTGAATGCCTCATCTAAAATTGATAGTGATGAATTCTTGGCTGTATAAGCCTTTGCTGGCTGCTCATCAATCATAACGCAGTCGATTTTGCTTTGAAGAAGGGCCTGAATTGCATCTGTACCTTTATTGTATCTAACAACATTAGTACCTGCATCGTCTCCCTCGTATTCATCAGCTACATATATATCAGCTGTTGTACCTAACTGAACACCAATTGTTGAACCAGTTAAATCCTCCACAGAGCTGATAGTTTTCTCTTCCGTATTATTGCCTTTTAGCTTTACAAATGCAGTAACTGCCACAACAATTGCCACAAGAATTAAAGCTACTAAGGCAAAATATTTTTTATTTTTAGCCCTCATAATGGCTCCTCCTATAAGTAAATGTTTAAAATGCATGCAGGTATTAATATTACTGCATGTGATTTTAAAAGTAAAGGATTTTGTGAATATTTATGCATAATTTGTGAATAAATATTCAAAGCTGCCATTATAAGGAATTCTTATTCCCCTTGATCTTAAATATATAAACAGTAAGGGCTATCATTAATACAGCACAAACAACAAAGGAAGTAGGATAAGTAAGTAACACTCCCCACATTGAATTAAAACGCTTTGCAATAATTAAAATCCAAAAAATTCTAAATAGACATAGGGATAAAAGCATAATAACCATTGGAGCAAAGGTATTTCCAGTTCCTCTAATTGTGCCAGCTAGAGAGTGGCAAATGCATAAACAAGCGTAAAATGGTGCAAGAGCCTTTATTGATAGAATTCCGTAATAGATTACATTTTCATCATTAGAAAATAAACTAATAATCTGTCGACTAAAGCAAAGCATTACGGTTGTAATGATGCCTGTATATATTATACCCATGGTTAAAACTGCCCACATACCTTTATATACACGATCCTTCTTTTTAGCTCCTATATTTTGTCCAACAAAGGTAGTTGCGGCTAAACTAAAGCTAAGAATAGGTAAAATGTTAAAGCCATCCACCTTCATATATGCAGCAAACCCGGCAGTAGCGTTGGTTCCGTAAGAATTGACACCAGCTTGGATAAGCACATTTGAGAAGGCAATAACTGCATTTTGAATGGCAGTAGGTAAACCAATCTTTAAAATTCTTATGCATATACTCATATTAGGCTTGGCTTTAAAAATGTTTACTTTATAAGGAAGTGTTGTTTTTGCCAAGTAAATTAAGGCAAGAGTACTTGATATAAACTGACTTATATCTGTAGCAATAGCAGCACCTGCAATACCTAGATGTAAGAATTTTACAAAGACAAAATCCAAAATGATATTGACGATTGAGGCGATTGCTAAATATAGAAGAGATCTTTTAGAGTCTCCAAAGGCGTTAAGTATACCAGATGCCATATTATAAATTACATTAAAGATTATTCCAATAAAGTAAAGTCTTAGATAAATACTGGCATCATTTAAAACATCATCAGATGTATTAATTAATATAAGTAGAGGCTTGGCACTAAACACACCTAATACAGTTGTTATTAAACCTATAACCACTCCAATAAAAAGAGTAGATTTTAGGGCCTTGTCTAAGTTTTTATAATCCTTAGCTCCATAATATTGGGCAAGTAAAATTCCTGCACCACTAGCTGCGCCTAAAAAGAAGCAAGACAAAAGATAAATTAACATGCCGCTAGAACCTACTGCTGCGAGGGCTTGCTTACCTACGTAATTACCAACAATAAGTGAATCTGCGGTGTTATATAACTGTTGTAGAAGATTTCCAAGTATCAAAGGTATGGAGAAAATAAGAATGGATTTAAAGATACTTCCATTCGTCATATCCATTGTGTTTTTTGCGATTTCTTTTTGTGTGTTTTGAGTTTTCATAGATTAAATGGCTATAGGCCTCCTCCTAAATAGTAAATTCGTACTAGACAAATGAATATATTATCACTTTTTAAATAGTATTGAAACGTTTTAAGAGGTAAAATACATACCACGCATAGAGAGATGTTTAAATTCTTATATATTAAAAGTACTAAAAATATAGGGCAAAGGTACTTGAAAAAACAAGAGTACTAGTTCGCTTTGTACTTAGATAAATACAATTTCTCTCAAAAAATGGTTTTTTACCCCCTCCTTTAGGGTATTTAGATAAAATACTCTCTATTATTATAATATATATCATATAACCGATACGAATAAAACAATACGAGCTGAATATTTGGGGAGAGTTAGCTTGTAAGTTTTATAAATGATTGGAATCGGAGAATGTAGTCGGTTAAACAAGGCAGATCATATTAAGGAGGGTACATGCATGATAAAATGGGTTAAAAAAGAAAAATGCAGAAGGGTATTAAGTTTTTTACTCTCAGCTATTTTAGTTCTTACTACAGTATTTGGCGCTGTAGGAACTGTAGCTTTAGCAGGAGATAGTTCAGTATCTTCAGAATTAACTTTAACAAAAACAGCACAGGCTGTTGAAGGAGAAGAAAATACATGGCAGATTACCCTAACTGCAGCAGGTAGTAATGTTGAATATACAACAGAAGTTGCAATGGTAATCGATACTTCAAATAGTATGAATGGTGAACGATTAGCCAATGTTAAAGCAGCAGCTAAAGCAGCAGCAGATACATTATTAACTAATGATCAAACAAAAGTATCATTAATAACATATAATAAAGATTATTCATATATTGGCGTTTATGGAAAAGATGATCTTGAAACTTTAAAAAACAAAATTGATGCTTTTGATGCTACTTCTGGCACAAACATTAATGCAGGTTTACATGGGGCAAGAGAACGACTTGAAGAATCAGACGCTGATAATAAGTATATTATGTTAATGACAGATGGACAACCAACATATAGTTATAGTATTGATACAATTAGTTTAGACCTTAGTTCTTATTATAGACCATACAGTAGTAAAAAATTTGATACAAAGACTGATTATAAAGCATATGATGCTGCGGGACATAAAGCTTACATAACATATTTAAAGAATGTAGATGAATATGATGTTACTGCTTTAAATTACAATTATATAATTGGTAATGGTAGAAATACTTTGTATCAATTATATAGAGCAATTCCAGAAGGTGAAAACGAATTTGAAGGTTATACAATTAATTACGCTGAAATTTTTAACTGTATAGTAAAAGCAACATATTTTGAAGCAGATGTAATTAAAGATTCTGGTATTCCAATTTATGGTATTAGTGTAGGATTTAATGAAGTACCTGATGTATTAGAAAATATTTCTTCAGGTGATGGTTATGCATATAATGCTCAGGATGATCCTGAGAGCATTAAGGATGTATTTGTAAATGTTGTAGGTTTAATTAGAAATGCAGCAGAGAACGCACAAATTACGGATCCTATGGGGGAATACTTTAATTTTGTAGGGGATGTTTCTAATGCTGAAGATATAAGGGCATCTCAGGGATCAGTTAGCTATGATCAAGAAAATGATACACTTTCTTGGAATGCAGGAACTATTGTAGGTGGAGTTACAGCAACTCTTACTTATAAAGTAACTGTTGATCCTGAATTATTCAATACAATGTCTGAAGATGAAGAATATGATACAAATAAGAGAACATACATAACATACATTAATAATCAGGGTGAACCAGCAACACAGGATTTTGAGATTCCAAAGGTACAAATCACAAAACCAACGCTTAATGTAAAACTTGTAGAGGTTGATAATAGCGGAGCTATTGTACAGACATTTAGTTCTAAGTATATTGATGTAAATGGAAATTATGTAGATGATAAGACAGATACAGCTGTAAATGTTGAAAGAACAATAACAGCCGAAAGTACTTATGATGATGAGACATCTAGATATGATTTTGTAGGAATTGATGTAAATGGTGTAGCAAATGTAGAAGATGCTAATAATTCTGTTACAGTAACACCAACAACTAAGAAAGCTACTAATGAAGTTGTTATTAAGTATAAGAAGAAGACACAGGCAGATGTAACAATTAAATATTATAAAGATACAATTGAAGAAAATAATAAGATTGGTGATGATGTAATTTTAGAAAACCAAACTGTAGGAACATCTATTGAACTTACATCAGAACAAAAAAATGCACGTTTACCAGAAGGATATGAAGAACCAGGTGTAGTTTCAGGTGCTACAACAGTTTCAACTAAGTCAGAAGATAATATTGTAAATGTTCTTTATAGCACAAAAGCAGATGTTGGATATATCATAGAGTACTATAAAGATAGTACAGATGGTGAGCCATTTGCAACAGATGAAGACAATTCAGCTATATTTGAAACAACAGTAACAATAACAGATGATGAAATTGATGCAGAACAACCTGAAGGTTATAAAGCTGGTATCGTAGTTGGAGAAGATACAATTACAATTTCAGCTAATAAGGATGAAAATGTATTTAAGGTGTTATACACAAAGGATTCCTTCAAATATACAGTAAAGTATTATAAGGATGAGGTAATAGATGATGAAGATCACTATTTAGGATCAGAAGCTCATGACGCTGTTGAATTTGAAACAGTAATTAATGCAGAAGATGTTGATGTAACAATTAATAAACCAGAAGGTTATAAGGATGGTATTGTTGTATCAGGAGACTTAACAATTACAGCAGATGAAGAAAATAATGTTATTAAGGTATTATATACAAAGGATTCATTTGATTATGTAATTGAGTATTATGTGGATGAAATAGTTGACGATAAAGATAGTCCTAACTATTTAGGTGTAAGTGAACCAAGAAGTGCAGAATTTGGCTCTACAATAAGTGAATTAACAAGTGACGATTTAAATGCCGAGAAGCCAGATCCTAAAGCAGGATATCAAGATGGTGTAGCTGATAATTTACCACTCGTAATTACAACAGATGCTACAGCTAATGTAATTAAGGTATTATATTTAAGAGAAGTAATCGGATACGATATTCTCTACTATGTAGATGAAGTAGCAGGTGATCCTATAGAAACTGTTTCAGTTGATGCAAGTTTTGGAGATGCTATTGATGTAGCAGATGCTGTAAATGCATATAAGCCAGAAGCAGGATATCTAGATGGTGAGATTCAGCCTGGTAGCGCAACAGAAGTTAGTGAAGATAGAGAGAATAACAAGGTAATTATTCTTTATAAGAGAGATTCATTTGCTTATACAGTAAATTACTATAAGGATGAGTTATTAGAGGATGAAGATCACTATTTAGGTTCAGAAGCTCATGACGCTGTTGAATTTGAAACAGTAATTAAGGCAGAAGATGTTGATGTAACATTATATAAACCAGAAGGTT
>NZ_JAEEVD010000062.1:0-13496 GCF_016290755.1 Lachnospira sp. | reverse complement strand
CCTGTCAGAAGGGGCTTTAACCCCTTCTGACACTAGTAAGCTTTATACCCCCGCTTAAAGCTTACGCTTTTGAAGCGGGGGATTGCTTACACTGCGTTCAAAAAGGCGAACCCTTAAGGGTCCGCCCATTTAACACATACTAATTTAGGTAATTTTTATTCACTTTTTATTAGTTATAAGAAGCTAAAGCCACTAAGCTTCTTCTTGAATATGTAACCAGTCTAAATTACGCTTCCTCTTGTACGAATACTCCATAAATAGTTCTAATTGCATCTTCAAAATACTTGTTTCTAACACCAATGATAATATTAAGCTCTGATGAACCCTGGTCGATCATCTTGATATTAATCTTTTCTTTAGCGAGCGCAGAGAAAATAGCGCCTGCAATACCCGAATTATTCTTCATTCCTCGTCCAACAACTGCGATTAAGCTTAGGTCTGACTCTAATTCGATTGTATCAGGATTAACTGCTCTATGAAGACCTGCAAGTACTTTCTGCTCTTTCTCCACAAATTCATCCTGATGGACAAAAACTGTCATTGTATCAATTCCTGAAGGCATGTGTTCAAAGGAAATTCCATTGTCTTCAAATACCTGTAATACCTTACGACCAAAACCGATTTCAGAGTTCATTAATTCCTTATCGATGCTGATAGATACAAAACCCTTCTTACCGGCAATACCTGTAATTGTATAACTTGGCACATTGCATGTTGTACCAACAATCATAGTTCCCTTATCCTGTGGTGCATTAGTATTACGAATATTGATTGGAATACCTTCCTTACGTACAGGGAAAATTGCCGATTCATGAAGTACTGAAGCTCCCATATATGAAAGCTCTCTTAACTCCCTGTATGTAATTACATCAATTGACTTAGGGTTCTTAACTATTCTTGGGTCAGCAGCCATAAATCCAGAAACATCAGTCCAGTTCTCATAAACATCTGCTTTAACAGCACGCGCAACAATTGAGCCTGTAACATCTGATCCACCTCTTGAGAAAGTCTTGATTTTGCCATTGGCTAATACACCGTAGAATCCCGGAATAACGGCTCTTTCAACCTTGGCAAGTTTCTTTTGTAGTGTTTCATTTGTTTTCTCTGAATCGAATTCCCCGTTCTTATCAAAGAAAATCACTGTTGCTGCATCAATAAATTCATATCCTAGGTATTCAGCCATTATAATACCATTTAGATACTCGCCTCGTGATGCTGCATAATCACTACCTGCAAGATTCTCAAAATTTTTCTTTATAGTCTTGAACTGGTCCGCTAAGCTTAGCTTTAAACCAAGTCCCTTGATGATTTCGTCATATCTCTCCTTAATTGCCTGAAGAGACTTATCTATATTCTTTCCATTTTCAGCTTCTGCGTAACATTTGTAAAGCATATCTGTTACCTTAATATCCTCTGAAAATCTCTTTCCTGGTGCAGAAGGAACTACATATCTTCTTTCTTCTTCTGCTCTGATAATATTACCTACTTTTTTAAACTGTTCAGCACTAGCAAGTGAACTACCACCAAATTTAACTACTTTAATCATTGTTTCTCCTTCATCAAATTCCATTTATATGTCTTATTTTTACAAAAGTCTATATCTTGTTTTTGTAAAAATGTTATGTCACATTTTTGCAAAAATTAATTTAAAACTGTATCATCAACTCTAATTCTTGTAATCATATCAAGCTTAGAAACTGACTCATTAAATTCTTTTTCTGTCATCTTCTCAGTAAAGAATGCAAACTCATCTGTTAATTCGTTTAATTCTACGACATTAATTTCTCCTGAAAATGCATCCATTGCCTTCTTAGTATCTTTACCCTTAACTCTTACAAAAAAAGCTCTTACCTCATCATTAGTATCCCCTAAATCTAATTCTTCTTCTGACCAGAAAACTTCCTGATGATTGCTTAGATTCTTTACACAATCTACAACGTCTGCACATACAGCAGCTGCTGTTGGCAACTTACCAGCTCCTGAACCAAAGAACATCAAGTCTCCTACCATGTTACCATTTACATAAATGCCATTTAAAACGCCATTTACATTATATAATGGGTGGTTCTTATCAATCATAAAAGGTGCTGTGATTGCATAGACCTTACCATCTTTAACATAGCTGCTTGCAAGTAATTTAATTACACAACCAAGCTTCTTAGCATAAGCAAAGTCTTCGTTAGAAATCTTAGTTATACCTTCGCAAGTTACATTCTTAAACTTAACAGTCTTTCCTGAATAAAGGGATGTAAGAATTGAAATCTTACGACATGCATCATGTCCTTCTACATCAGCTTCAGGATTACGTTCTGCATAACCAAGTTCCTGTGCTTCCTTTAAAACATCTTCATAAGAAGCACCTTCCATGCTCATCTTAGTTAAAATGTAATTAGTTGTTCCGTTCATAATGCCTGTAATCTTGTTAACCTTATCTGCTGTAAGGCTTGTGTTAAGCGGACGAATAATTGGAATTCCACCACCAACTGAAGCTTCAAACATAAAGTTAACATTCTTTGACTTAGCAAGGGCAATTAGTTCAGGTCCCTTTGCTTCAACTAAAGCCTTATTAGATGTGCACACGCTCTTACCTGCTTCAAGACATGCCTTAACAAACTTGTATGGTACATCTACGCCGCCCATAACTTCAACAACTACATCAATTTCAGGATCATTAACGATTAAATCAATATCATGTACAATCTTTTCCTGAATTGGATCTCCTGGGAAATCTCTTAAATCAAGAACTGATTTAACTACTACCTCTTCTCCTGCCTTTAGCTTTACTGAATCTGCGTTACGTTCTAGAACTTCTACTACGCCAGAACCTACTGTGCCGTATCCTAATACTGCAACCTTTGCCATTTACCTTGTCCTCCTAATTAACATTTACTACATATCGCCTATAAATCTATTATCTAAATTACTACTATCTTAATTACTACTATCTAAATTAAATTGACTTAACTATTATCTAACTCCCTATAAAGTCGCATCTGAGCTTAGAATCTTTAGATATCTTACCCCGTGTAGGGCTTCAATTTCCTCAATCATCTTTGATGGGTCGAGGGTTTCTTGTAAGATTTCTACACTTAAGGTTAATGATGCAACACCATTAACTGGAATTGTCTGATGAATTGTTAATAAGTTAGCCTTAAAATCTGCCACCTTCTTTAAAACAAGAGAAAGAATTCCAGTTTCATCATTCATTGATAATACAAAGGTAATAGTCTTACCCTTAACATTATCTCTAAATGGGAAAATATCATCTTTATACTTGTAATAAGAACTTCTACTAATCCCCACTTGTTCTGTAGCATCTGCTACGCTTATATTACTTGATTCTATAAGTTTGTTAGCTTCAGCCACCTTTAATAAAACTTCTGGCAGGGCCTTTTGCTTAACAACATAATACTTAATGTTCTCATCCATAATTTCACCCATGTTTTTGTTTTTCTACGAAAGACAACTGTCTTTCGTAGAAAGAATATTAACATATATATTTGAATTATGCAAGGGAAAATACTAGAAAAATCATATTTTTTCACATAAAAAACCCCTCGTGAAACGGGAGAGAAAAAACACGAGGGGTGTATTTAAAAATAAAGCAACAGCTTTATCTTTAAAACCATATTAAATTGTCTGGGGTTCCTTCTTCCTTTTAATAGTTCCGGGGCTATGATTGGGGAAAGCCCCGGATCCTTGGGGGAGAGGGAAAGACAATAGGGGCTTAGGGGAACCTCCCATTGCCTTTATATATGCAAGATACGGCGGGGGGAGGATTGCCATATCCTACATCTAAAAAGTCCTAAGACTTAATAGCAAATTAAAAATATAAATTGTAATAATAATTATGCTTTTAATGCCAAGCGACAGTCTGCCTTATCAACGTTTGGGGACAAGCACATATCCTGTCGCTTAAGCACTGTAAAATTGAGTAACTTCTACTTTAACCATTGGTTAAAGTCTTCTCTTAACGATGACTTTAAATCAGCCTATTCGCTAACTTAGGTTTCATCTTGTAGGATATTCAAATTTAGCTTATATACAACCTTGTAACATTAATTCATAAATATTGCTACCCAGTAATACTTACCTGCTGAGTCTTGTGCTACTCCCACACCAACTCTTGTATATTTAGAACTTACCATACAATTATAGTGAGCCTGTGAATTATGCCATCCAGTTACAATATCTGCTGGAGTTGATTGGTATCTTCCCATTACCTCTCCAAAGCTACCATACTGGCCGTAGTAGTAGCATATTGTCTTAGCTTCTTTTAAGCTACCATCAGATGCATAGAATGGTCTTCTATGATGTCCACCTGAATAGTCAAAGAAATCATTATCAGCATTCTCTGCTGCTCTATGACAAGCCATTATTGTTAAGCTGCTATCGTATGATACTGCTGCTTGACCAACGGCTGCTCTTTCCTCGTTAATAAGGTTATAAACCTGTTGAATATATGATGAATAAGCACCTGCATTAGTTGCTGCCATACCATGATACTCATCGTCTGATCTATGAGCATTAATACTTAATTCTGTAGCTGCCTGAGTAGGAGCTTGTGTTGGTGCCTCTGTTGGGGCCTCTGTAGGAGCTTGTGTTGGTGCCTCTGTTGCTGCCTGTGTAGCTGCTTGTGTAGGCGCTTGTGTTGGTGCCTCTGTTGCTGCCTGTGTAGCTGCTTGTGTTGGTGCCTGTGTTGTTTCTTCTCGTGTTGGGGCTTCAGTCTGACTTTGTGTTGTTGATTCATTAGCGCTGCCAGTTGAGCCTACTACTGCTTTATATCCCATATCTGTCTCCTGCTCGTCTACATTGATCTTCCCTGTTCCTGTAGCTAACTCGCTTTCTCCTGCAACTGATCCGCTATTGGTTGTATCAGTTGTATTTGCTGCTGCCACACTCACTGATGCGCTCTTTTTTGAATTGTTGCTTCCTGCAACGTTAATTGCGATAAATGCACCTGTTCCCATAACTAAAAGTGCTGCAATAATTGATAAAAACTTTACATTTTTTCTAGAATTCCTCATAATCATATCTCCCATTCTCCACGCCAAGTTTTAAATGTTACATATGAGTACTAGATAAACATCTTACGTAAAAATCTTAAGCCATCCTGCTTATCTGACTCCCCGAGTCTTATTCGACCTCCATGTCTCATGCGACTTCCTTGTCCAATCCCTAGTAAGTTAACCTCCTTGTTAACTTAAAGATTACTTAAACAGTTGTTTAAAATAAAAAAGCACCCTTACCGGGTGCATAATAAACTTCATTATAACTTAGACACAACTAGTTTTTTACATCCCTGTAAACTTCCAGTTATTAAAAGTTAATCGAAATAAAGTGCAACCGGCTGTCGTTCCTTCGTCCTTGAAGGGTTAGACCCTTGGCTTTGCGTCCTTAGCTTTCGCTAAGTTTGCCAACATATTAAGTTCTCTTTCTATCTTAATTATACCAACAATATATCATATGTAAATAGTACTTTAGTACTATTTTTACACAAATTCGGATATTTTAGGGTTAGAAAATTATTTTGCAGATTTATTGACATTTTAAAAAGTACAATCCGCCCAGTTAAGGACGAATTGTACTTTGCTTATTAATTTTCTTCTATTATCATACACGTTCTCTATCAAAAACGCTAGCGTAATATTTCATTACATTAAGACATTTTTCATCAAGAGCACCTTTAGTCATACGCCACTTCCAGTTAGTTCCTGTGCTTGAAGGCATGTTAATTCTTGCATGATTATCAAGACCTAAAATGTCCCAGACGCCAAAAATTGTAAGGACTGCCACTGAACTATAGGCGGCTCTAAACATTTTATCCAAAAGCTCTTCCCTATTCTTAGTTCCTAAATAGTCAAAGGCGTAGGCAAGCTCGCTATCTGGCCTATCTTTAAAGAAGCCCACAATGGTTTCGTTATCATGGGTGCCTCCATAAACCACGCAATTTTTCTCATAGTTATAAGGCAAATGCGGATTATCCCTGCTACCACCAAATGCAAATTCAAGGACCTTCATGCCTGGATATCCGTTATATTCTAGAACTTCATTGACCTCTTCTAGATAGACGCCTAGATCTTCTGCTATAAGCTTCTTATCCCCAAGTTCTTCGTTAATGGCATCAAGAAGGGCTTGTCCTGGTCCTTTTTTGTAGCTTCCATTCTTTGCATTCTCGTCAGCCTCAGGAACTGTATAGTACTTTATAATGCCTAGGAAATGGTCGATTCTTATGACATCGTAGAGCTTGGTCTGCCATTTTACCCTATCTCTCCACCATTTAAAATCATCTTTTGCCATCTTATCCCAGTCGTAGAGCGGATTGCCCCACTTCTGGCCATCAGCACTAAAATCATCTGGTGGAACTCCTGCAACCTTAGTTGGCGTTAAGTTCTCATCCAATTGAAACTGCTCTTGGCCTGCCCAGACATCCACGCTGTCATAGCCCATATAGATTGGAATATCCCCAATAATTTCTATATCAAAGCTGTTGGCATAGGCCTTTAATTTATCCCACTGCTCAAAGAACTTATACTGGATAAACTGCCAGAAACATATCTCATCCTTTAGCTCTTCTTCCTTTGCCTTTAAGGCCTTTTCTTTTCTAAAACGAAGATCATCCTCCCAGCTTGCCCAGGATTTGTGGTCGTTTTCATCCTTTAAGGCCATATAAAGAGCGTAGTCTTCTAGCCATTTAGTTTCCTTTATGAATTTTGAAAATGCATCCGCTTTACTTTTGTCTGTCTTTATAAGCTCAAGGAAACGCTTAAAGGCAGTTCTTAGAATTGTATAGCGGTTTTTATACATTTTCTCATAACTAACGTATCTACTGTCCCCTAGTTTAATATCATAGGCTTTCTCATACTGTCCTAGTAGAGCTTGTTGCTCTGTTACTTCAACAGGGACAAAGCCATCGCCCCAGTCTAGGGCTAGTACCTCAGACTTTAAGAGTAACTTCTCCTCAATTAAAATGTCTAGGTCGATAAAATATGGATTTCCTGCATTGGCTGAATAGGACTGGTAAGGGCTGTCGCCGTAGGTTGTTGGGCCAAGGGGCAAAACCTGCCAGTACTTGTGCTTGCTCTCCTTTACAAAATCCACAAATTCGTAGGCTGCCTTTCCTAAGCTTCCTATGCCATAAGGCGATGGCAAGGAGCTTATGGGCATTAAAATTCCTGCACTTCTTTTAAATTTAGTCTTGTTCATTCTCCACCTCTTTATTAGCGGCCTCCTTCACCTTCTCGATGTCTGATAATTCTTCCTTTGAAAGAATGGCATCTACGTTTAGTAAAACCACTAATTTACCATTAATGTTGGCTACTCTGTCAAAAACCTCTTCACCTGGTTTTTTAGCTAATTCGGGCATTTCGCTAATGTTAGCGCTTTCCACATCCCCTATGTGTAAAACGCTATCTACTGTTATAGCTAATTTAGTATCTTTAGTTCTTATAACGATTATACTCTTATCGTCTGGATTAGTACTATCCCCGGCAAAAGTGAACTTCTTCTTTAAATCATAAAGAGGAATTACATCTCCTCGAAGATTAATAATACCTTCTACACAAGGAGATTCATTAGGTATTCTTACCACTTTTACCTGTTTTTCAATTGATAGGATTAGACTTATATCCACGCCAAAGAGATGTCCATTTAATGAGAAAACAACTGGTTTGATGTAACTTGCCATGTATTATCCTCCTTGAATTAGCCTTCCTTTATAAGGATTTGTAGCTTTTATTTCTCCCGTTTATAACTAAAAATATTATAGCACATTTTATTAATAGTGAGAATATATTAGAATTCATATTTAATTGTCAGTTTCTTCGTTTGCCTTCTGGCCTGTGCTTATATAGATTAAATAAGCATTGATAAATGGATCAATATCTCCATCAAGAACCATCTGAGCGTTTCCAATATCCTTGGCTGTTCTGTGGTCTTTTACCATAGTGTATGGCTGTAAAATGTAACTTCTAATCTGACTTCCGAAATTGATATCCTTAACGTCTCCTCGAATATCTGCAGCATTCTTTGCATTTTCCTCTTGAGCAAGTAAATACAATCTAGACTTTAACATCTGCATAGCCTTGTCTTTGTTTTGATGCTGAGAACGCTCATTCTGACACTGTACTACAATTCCTGTTGGAAGGTGAGTAATTCTAATGGCAGAACTTGTCTTGTTGATATGCTGTCCACCGGCACCACTTGAGCGGTATGTATCTATTCTTAAATCATCGTCGTTGATTTCAATGTCGATATCCTTGTCAATATCTGGCATAACATCACAGGAAACAAAAGATGTCTGTCTCTTGCCTGCTGCATTAAATGGAGAAATTCTAACTAGTCTGTGGATGCCATGTTCTGACTTTAAATGGCCATAGGCATTATCACCTGAGATTTCAATAGTTACAGACTTAATTCCTGCTTCTTCACCATCAAGGTAATCAATGATTTCATAGCTGTAATCGTGCTTTTCTGCCCATCTTGTGTACATTCTATAAAGCATCTGACACCAGTCGCAGCTCTCAGTTCCACCTGCTCCTGCATGAAGAGTAAGAATGGCATTGCAGCTATCATATTCGCCGGATAAAAGAGTTTCAATTCTTAGATTATCCATGTTAGTTTCTAGCTTACTAAGCTCCTCTTCTACTTCTGCTACAAGGGAAGTATCTTCGTCTTCTTCTGCCATTTCAATTAAAGTCTTAATGTCTTCAAGACTTTGCTTTAGGGCGTCGTAATTCTCAAAGCTAGACTTTAAGCTCTTTAATTCCTTCATCTCTTTATTGGACTTGTCGGGATTGTCCCAAAAGCCTGGAGCTTCCATATCTGCTTCTATCTCTTCTATTCTTTTTGCCTTAGAATCAAGATTTAGGGATTCTTTGATTCCATTAAGAGGTTTTTCTAAGGCCTCTAATTTTAATTTAAACTGATCATATTCAACCATATTAGCTCCTTTAACTTATCTCTTCCTTTAATTTACTTATTATCTTTTTATCAAAAATAATTTTAAAAAGCAAGGACAAATACTATGTCCTTGCCTTAAATCTTAATTATATCTAATTACTATTATGCTCTACCGCAGCAATTCTTATACTTCTTACCGCTTCCACATGGGCATGGGTCGTTAGGGTAAATCTTCTTATCTACTCTCTTAACTGGTGCCTTAACAGATGGACCGTCGTCCTTATTAGTTCCTGTAACCTTAGCAACCTGTTCTCTTTCAACCTTCTGCTCAACCTGTACATGCATAAGAAGTCTTACTGTATCTTCTGTAATGCCTTCTGTCATTTCGTTGAACATGTCATAACCCATCATCTTATACTGAACAACTGGGTCTTTCTGACCGTAAGCCTGTAAACCGATACCCTGCTTTAACTGATCCATATCGTCGATGTGATCCATCCACTTTCTATCAATTACCTTAAGTAAGATAACACGCTCGAATTCACGAATCTGCTCTGCTTCTGGGAACTGAGCTTCCTTTTCTTCGTAAAGTCTTACAGCCTTTTCCTTAAGGTCTTGCATAAGCTCGTTCTTAGTCTTTATATTCTCATCTGGATAAACCTTTGGAAGTGGAATTGTAGGAATTAATAATTCATTAATAGCTTCATAGTCCCAATCTTCGTAATCGGCATCTTCGTTGACTGTACGATTAATTACATTTTCAACAAAGTCAGTAATCATCTTAATGATTGACTTACGCATGTTCTCACCATCAAGAACCTTACGTCTTTCAGCATACATAATTTCACGCTGTTCATTCATTACCTGATCGTATTCAAGTAAGTGACTTCTGATACCGTAGTTGTTAATTTCAATCTTCTTCTGAGCTGATTCAATAGCACGGCTAAGCATCTTGTGCTCAAGCTGTTCGTACTCATCAACACCAAGTCTATTAAAGGTATTAATTAAAGTCTCCTGTGCAAAGAGTCTCATTAAATCATCTTCAAGAGATAAATAGAATCTTGATTCACCAGGATCACCCTGACGACCTGCTCTACCACGGAGCTGGTTATCAATACGTCTTGAATCATGTCTTTCTGTACCAATAATCTTAAGACCGCCTGCTGCTCTTGCTTCTTCATCAAGCTTAATATCAGTACCACGACCTGCCATGTTAGTAGCAATTGTTACAGCACCATGCTGACCTGCTTGAGCAACAATTTCAGCTTCCTGTTCATGGAACTTAGCATTCAATACGTTATGAGGAATGCCTTCCTTTGTAAGCATCTTGCTAAGTAATTCTGATGTCTCGATTGTAATTGTACCAACTAGGACTGGCTGTCCCTTAGCATGAGCTTCCTTAACAGCATTAACTACTGCTGCGAACTTACCTCTCTTAGTCTTAAATACTGCGTCGTTTAAGTCCTTTCTAAGAACTGGCTTGTTAGTTGGAACTTCTACTACATCAAGGCCATAGATATCTCTAAATTCCTTCTCCTCTGTAATAGCAGTACCTGTCATACCTGCCTTCTTAGCAAATTTATTAAAGAAGTTCTGGAAAGTGATTGTAGCAAGAGTCTTACTTTCTCTCTTAACCTTTACCTTCTCCTTAGCTTCAATAGCCTGATGAAGACCATCTGAATAACGACGACCTGGCATGATACGTCCTGTAAATTCATCAACGATTAATACTTCATCATCCTTAACTACATAATCCTTATCTCTATGCATAAGGTAATTAGCACGAAGAGCTAATGTTACATTATGCTGAATCTCTAAGTTTTCTGGGTCTGCGTAGTTGTCGATGTGGAAGAACTGCTCAACCTTGTGAACACCCTGTTCTGTTAAGTTAACAACCTTATCCTTCTCATTGACGATAAAGTCGCCATCTTCTTCAATTTCTTCCTGCATCATGTACTGCATCTTAGTCATCTCGCCCTTGTATTCACCCTTCTGTAACTGACGAGCAAGTACATCACAAAGCTCGTAAATCTTAGTAGACTTACCTGACTGACCTGAAATAATAAGTGGTGTTCTAGCTTCATCAATAAGAATTG
Organism: Lachnospira sp.; assembly: GCF_016290755.1. Taxonomy (NCBI): domain Bacteria; kingdom Bacillati; phylum Bacillota; class Clostridia; order Lachnospirales; family Lachnospiraceae; genus Lachnospira; species Lachnospira sp. The sequence goes on along the minus strand of NZ_JAEEVD010000062.1, from coordinate 2,499 downwards.
AATCCACCTCATCGATAATACAGTAATTTAACTTACGTAATACAAGCTGTTCCTTGTAGATTGCCATGTTATCACGAAGGTAATCAAAACCAAGTTCGTTGTTAGTTACATAAGTAATATCACAAGCATAGGCTTCTCTTCTTTCATCTGGCTTAAGGTCGTGAAGTACAATACCTACCTTTAAACCTAAGAACTCATGAATCTTACCCATCCATTCAGCATCACGCTTTGCTAAGTAGTCATTAACTGTTACTACTAAAACGCCTTCTCCTGTAAGGGCATTAAGGTAAGATGGTAATGTACAAACAAGTGTCTTACCTTCACCAGTACGCATCTCAGCAATACGTCCCTGGTGGAGAATAATACCACCAATGATCTGTACTCTATAATGTTCCATACCAAGAACTCTCTTAGAAGCTTCTCTTACTGTTGCAAAAGCTTCTGGTAAAATGTCATCTAGTGTCTCCCCTTTAGCTAATCTATCCTTAAATTCTCTTGTTTTAGACTGCAATTGCTCATCAGATAGTTTACCATATTCCTCTCTTAAAGCCTCTACCTTATCAGCAATTGGAGTTATTCTTTTAAGCTCACGTTCACTGTGAGTACCAAAAATTTTCTGAGCTAATCCCATTATTTTACGCTCCTTTTAATTCCTCTAGTGCATCGTTTCAGCCAAATTAAGGCAAAAACGAAATTGGAAAATTTGCACAATTAACAAGTTTTCACACGTTTGTAATTGTAACATTTTGTTAGGTTATACGCAAGTTTTCAGGGGGCTATGAATATTAAATAAAGATAAAGAATACGAATATGGAACAAAGATAAAAAATAAAGATAAAGGGCATACTTAAAAATATAAGTATGCCCATAAATATTAATTATATAACTAAGTCTTCCTCTTCCTCTTATTTTAGATAACCAACCCAGTCTTTAGATTACCTAAACAGTTTTTGTTTAATTAGGATTGACTTAGCCAATTCACTAATTAAGTAAAATTACTAGTTAATACTAGTCTAATTCTGGTTCAATAAGACCATATGTGTTGCCCTTTCTCTTATAGACAACATTAACTTCTTCTGTCTCTGCATTAAAGAATACAAAGAAGTCATGGCCAAGTAATTCCATCTGTACACAAGCTTCTTCTGGATCCATTGGCTTAATGCCGAATCTCTTAGTACGGATGATCTTTACTTCTTCCTCATCCTCTACTTCCTTTTCAACGAATTCCTTAGTGAAGCTTGCATGATTGTTCTGCTTATCAACAATCTTGTTCTTATATTTCTTTAACTGACGTTCAATGACTTCTTCTACTAAGTCAATTGAAACGTACATATCATTACTTACCTCCTCGGCTCTAACGATATTTCCCTTTACAGGAATAGTAACCTCAATCTTCTGTCTTTCTTTCTCAACACTTAATGTAACATTGACTTCTGTCTCAGGAGCAAAAAATCTGTCTAACTTTCCTAGTTTATCTTCTACTGCTGACTTCAAACCCTCTGTAATATCAATATTTCTACCTGTTATAATAAAACGCATGATGTCCAACTCCTTTACATTAGATTGTCGTGGGAAAAACAACTTCACATGTACTAATATCAAACACCTCAACTAATATTCTCTTATATTAAATTATAGACTTACGTCCCCATGAATAAATGTTAATTGAAATGCCTAACCCCTTAAAAACCTCCTTAACACAAATCCCATATGTAAGTTTCACGACTGTTAGATACATGTTGTATCTTTATGTGTTTATTATACCATATTTACGTATTTAAACAAGTTTAGAACTTATGAACTTTATGTAAATTTTAGAACTGCTTTTCCACTTAGTTTTACCCACTATGTTGATAACTTATTTAAAGTTTTGGTTCTAAAGTACTAGTATATTTTTTGAAAATGTGGACAAGTCCTATAAGTCTTCTCCTAACTGGCTTTGAACTTGTGGATTATTTACTACCAGTGTGGATAAGTATATTTTTAATTAATACCATTGAACCAATTAGTTATGCTTATTTACTATTTTTAATTAAAAACTAGTACTAGGGTACCGCAAAATTGCTGGTTCATCTCTTAGTTAAAATGTCAAACCCTATTTTTAGATTCTCACTTTTTAACAAAATTCATTTCCTACTTTTAGGGGAATAAATTTAGGTTTAATATTCCACTTTTTAATTGTGGATAAAGTGGATAACTTTGTGGTTAAGTCCAAAAGCCCTTGAAATCAGGGCTTTTGCGCTGTGGATAAGTCTAAAGTTTCCACATTTATAATGTCAAGACTATTTTAAATAATTTTAATAGAAAGGATATTTTTTGTAAAAGATGCACAAAATAATAAAAATCAATAGTAACTTTTGTTATATTTAATCGTTCTTCTTTACTTTAGATATAAAAATCTAATAGAAATAATAAACATTATCAACAATAGAAAGCATATGCTTTGTGGATAAGTTTTCCACAATCATTATAGCTATACATTTTTAATGGCATAAATAG
>NZ_JAEEVD010000014.1:0-48741 GCF_016290755.1 Lachnospira sp. | reverse complement strand
CTAGCAAATGTAGCTTCTTCATCTCCACCTTCTACGTTAACAGTTACAGTATCGCCACACTTAACACCCATTGCCATTAAAGCCATAAGCTTTGTTGCTTCTGCTGATTTATCACCCTTGCAAACTGTGATCTTAGAATCATAGTTCTTAGCTTCCTTTACTAAAAGACCTGCTGGTCTAGCGTGAATTCCTACTTCGTCTTTAATTACATAATCAAATGATTTCATTTCAAAACCTCCAAAATTAATAATCTAATAATCAATGTGTCTCAACTGAAAGCCTTACATTTCATACGTTAAGCCCCCACTTAATAAATATGCAAATGTGAAAACGTTTACAGTTCATACTAAAATTATAACATGTGATTTTTTGTTGTAAATTGCTGTTTTCTATATAATCACATGCTATAATTTGGTAATTATGCACAATTCAATTTATTTATATTTAAGAAAAATTGAGTGTTTATGCTTATTTGTGAGCGTTTCTCCCGAAAGTTTTTTCTACGCTTTCTAAGAGTTTTTCTGGTAAAAATGGCTTCACAATATAATCATTTACGCCTAATCTCTTAGCCTTTAAAACTGTTTCTCTGTCAGCGGAAGATGTAAACATTAAGATTGGAATTTTATTCCATTTCTTATTTTGCTTAACCAAGGACATAACCTCAAAACCGTTCATCATTGGCATTTCAATATCTAACATAATAAGATCCGGCTCAAAATCCTGAATCATATCAATACCATCAATTCCTGAACTTGCACATTTTACCTCATACTCATCCTTTAAGACGTAATCTGCAAGCTTTAAAATCATTTTGTCATCATCAATAATTAATATCTTCTTATCCATCCTTATGCCTCCTCTCGATAGCCCTTAATAACCTCAATAGTACTCCTATACATAGATAAAAATGCTCTTGCATTAGACTTTATATAGTCTAAATCTCCTCGTTTAAACGCCAGCTCTAAATCCTTAGCGCTTCTTGTAAGCTCCATAGCGCCAATGGTTTGAGAGGTGTTTCTAACAGAGCGAAGTGTAAGCAAGAATGCGTCCCAATTTTCTACTTGAATGTAAGTAAGTAAATCTCCAATTTTCTCATTTTCTACATAAGTATTTAACATATCTTCATAAAAGGCTACATCATTCATGCAATACTTTAAACCCATCTCTACATCAAAGCCCTTCAAACCCTTTTCAAGCTTAAGAATATCCCCTCTTTGAGGTTTATTCTGAGTGTGCTTGTTTTCCTGTTTACTTGGTTCGATTTTCTTTGTTACATCAATAGGCTCTACTCTTTGTTGCTTGTCTTCCTTAACCAAATTTGGCTTTATCTTTGTAGTTTTTTTCATATCTTTCTCGGCTAATTTAACCTTCTTTTGTACTGGCTTTTTTTCTTTAACCTCCTTAGTTATAGGCATCTCTGCCCTGTCTTTATCCTCCTTAACGAGATCTAACTTAACATCACTTTTTTTCTTTCCCTGTTTTTCAATTTCAAGCCCTACCTCTGCTAGTTTGTTAGCAAGCAAATCTTCTTTAATATCAAGCTCCGCCTTGGTTTTACTAAAATCCTCCTCCATTATAAGAGGCTCCACCTTAGCAGGCTTATCAACTCCTTGTACTACTCCAAAGGAAAATGTAGTGCCCTTTCCATACTCGCTCTTAAACTTTAATTTACTACCCATTAAAGAAAGAAGTCTCGTGGCAATATTTAGACCAAAGCCTCGGCCCTTTGCATTTTTGTTATAACCAATAATTCCAGATTTCAGACTCTTTTCTAGGCTCTCTCTTTCTTCTGGCCTCATACCAACTCCAGTGTCTGAAACCTCAATGGTCATCTTGCCCTTATTCTCATCCTCCTGATTCCACAAGGCCTTAAAGTTAACTTTGCCCACTTGAGTGAATTTCAGAGAATTAAATATAAGAGAAGATATGATTTGTGAAAGTCTAGGCCTGTCCCCGTAAAGTTTCTTAGGGAAGCCCTCATCAATTTCATAATCAAAATCAAGGCCCTTTTCTCGGGCATTATTTTTACCAATTTCCACACAGTCCTCAAGCATCTCCCGAGGTGAATACTCCTCCACGTTTAACTCCATCTTATCATCTGTTAAACTTATGTAATCATTAATATCCTTAAGAGTTTCCTTTAACTTTCCTACAGATTCAATGATTTTTTCTGTATCCTTTAGGATATCCTGATCCGCCGTTTTAGCAGATATCTTCTGAGTGTAAGCATTTATCCGGTTAACTGGCGTCTTAATGTCCTGTCTAATACTTTTTAAAAATGTATCTTTAGACGCATTTAAATCTAAGACCTTATTAGTGGCCTCCTTCGCCTTATTAGTCACATCGTTTAGTTTATACATTGCCTCTATAAAAAGCCTATAATCTGGTGTTTCCATAGCAAGGAAGGTAATCCAAATTCCCACTGAAACAAAGAACATAGTAAGTAAAATGTCCTGAAGGAAGAAGAACTGAATCACAAGTCCTATCAATATCAAAAACATGTACATGGCAAAGGATACCAACTGCTTTACAGAGAAACATTTTCTATTAAGCACGGCAATTACCGAAGCATACAAAAGATAATAGATAGGCAGTATAAAAACTAGGAAATAAAGTGGTCCATGCACATAGCCCTCAGTGGCATTAAAGCTGAAAATAAACCCAATAGGGATATTTACCACAAGCATTACACAAATGGCGCAAACCACTACTTTTCCTATAATTACATCCACATCTTTTTTATCGCTAACCCTTACATAGGCATTGATGTATTTTGTGTAGGAATAGCCCATTAGGGCAATAGTCACGAAATACACCGTGTTTAAAAGGCTGTTAAACCAGAAGGGAACAATATAGCCATATGAAATTGTAAGTGCTGTTGTTAAATCAAAAACTGTGGCTACTAAAGCCCACATAACCAAATCTCTAAAGGCCCTGCTTACATCTGTTTGTGTTACAAAAAAGTAATTCATACACAGCCATAAAACCATGTCGAATACCGCTGCAGCAATTTCAAAATCAATATTATAAGCTAGTTCCAAGTTATCACCTCCAGCCCAACATCTTTAGTAATTTCTCGTAGCTCTCCATTAGATAAGCCTGTTTTTGATGTGCAATATCTATATTTCCAGCCTTAACTCCCTGCTCGATTTCCTTGCAGAGAGCCGAAAAATTCTTAGCACCAATAGTAAGAGATGTACTCTTTAAACCATGTACAGCAATTCTATAATTATTAAAGTCATTGGCTTCATAGAATTTCTTAATATCCTCAAAGCGATTTTCCTTAACGTAATCTGCCTTTAACTCATCGTATAACTCTCTAATTCCGCCGCAATATTCCATACCCGTCTTGTCATCGATATAGCAGATATTCGCCATATCAATAGCGTCTGCAACTGCATTTTCAATGGTTTTCTTAGTATCTAGATTATTGGCATCTAATTTCGTTATATCAAGTAAGCCACCCTCCTCGATGATCTTATTAAAATCCTCGTCCTTAGTTGGCTTGTCATACCATCTATAATTCTCATGCCAGTTTTTATCCACTTCCTCATCCACGATGCTATCCGGTGGTAAATATTTTCTTATGATGGCCTCTAGCTGCAACTCCCTAATAGGCTTTGCTAGATAGTCATCAAAGCCAATGGATAGGTACTCTTTCTTAGCCCCATTAATGGCATTGGCCGTAAGCATAATAATAGGTGTTTCCCTATTTAAATTATCCTTATCCGCCTTAATTTCCTTAAAGGTCTCAACGCCGTCCTTGCCAGGCATCATATGATCAAGGAAAATCATGTCATAGTTTACATTTCTAGTAAGGGCAATGGCTGTGTTTCCGTTGTCGCAATAATCAATGTCAATATTTGTATTTTTAAGGAGGCCCTCCACTACCTTAATATTTGCCGGAATATCGTCCACCACAAGGATTTTTACATCATTTACCACAAAGGAAATGTGTCTATTCTCCTCATAGTCCTCATCATTCTTAAGAGAGGAAATATCCCCAAGAAGATCTTCTCCATCTAGCTTTTGAGGGATTGTTATGGTAAAGGTAGAACCAACGCCATATTCACTTTCCACCTCAATGCTGCCTCCCATAAGGTCTACTAGCTGCTTTGAAATAGAAAGACCAAGGCCTGTGCCCTCTACCGCATAATTTCTCTCAATATTAATTCTCTGGAAGGTATGGAAAAGATTCGATAAATCCTCCTTTTTCATACCCTGTCCCGTATCTGTCACCTGAACAATTAAGTTTATTGTGTCCTCCTCATCTGTTGGAGAATAGCCAACAAACATGGTAACACTGCCGTAATCTGTATATTTTATTGCATTTGTTAAAATGTTATTAATAATCTGACGGATTCTAATGGCATCACCAATTAAACATGCCGGAACCTTAGTATCATTTTTTAAAACCACTGATAAACGCTTACTTTTAGCCCTCATCATAATCATGCCAATACAGTCATGAATCATGCTCTTTAGATTGTAGCTAGTCTCAACTATTTCCATTTTTCCTGATTCAATCTTAGAAAAATCAAGGATGTCATTAACTATGGTGTAGAGATTATTACTGGCTTTCTCAATATCTCTTGCATAGGATAGGATTTCAGGGTCCTTAGAATCCCTTAGAATCATGGTATCCATACCAATAATGGCATTAATAGGAGTTCTAATTTCATGAGACATGTGGGCAAGGAAATTAGACTTTGCCTTATTTGCCACCTGAGCTTGCTGTTTAGCCTCATCGGCTTCCTTTTTAGCCTCTCGCAATTTATTGTTTTGAGACTCCATGATTTCTACCTGCTTTGCCAGCATTTCTGAGGAAACCCTTGAATTTTCTAGCAAAGTCTCCATAAGTCTCACAATAAGCACGATTACCATAATGATGCTATAAACTGTAATTCCGTATCTAAAGTAGGTGCCCTTCACATTTTCAATATCACCAACGCCTAAGCAGACATCGATAATACCGCAGGAAATGGATACAAAAAGTCCGATCTCTTCAAGTTTTAAATCCCAGACCTTAAGCCTGTGATTTTCTAGGGTACAGCATACAAAGAAGACAATTAAATTTATTACAATGTAGCTATAAGTTGAAAGGAAAATATATTTTACATCTATAGCTTTTGATAAAAAGAGACCTAATTGTACAAAGAAAATAAGGAAGGATAGCAAAAGCATCACATCATATAATCTTCTATATTTATTGCCATATTGTTTTTCGTAATAAAGTAAAAGTAAAATTGGAATCGTCATTAGAATACTGATTAAACCAGTGGTGTAGGCAGTTTCAACGTAGAAATAACCGCCTATATACTTGCTTTCTAGGAAGAAATAAAGAGTTGCAAGTAAATCAAATAAAGTAAGATATTCAAGGCCAGTATTACGGCCATCCACGAACCTGCGAATGACAGTAATACCCCATGAAATCAAAAAAGTCAACAAAATAAGAAGGTCACAAATAAAATTGACCATATTACTAACTGCGCTAAATGGCAGTGTATTCATATCATATTTTATAACATCCTTCATCTGATAGCTGATGAAGTCTATAATCAAAAGAACGAATTCTCCAAGCAGAAGAATCCATAAAGCCTTCTTATACCCCTTCATATCAGTTCCCTCTACAATTAACACGTACTATTTATTGTTACAATTATTGTACAACATTAACTATAAACTGGCAACTTGTTAAGGTTAATTGATAATTATTAAAATGTATTTAATTCGCTGTGCTGTAATAGCTATAATATGCATCATCAGTTAAGTTTGCGTTATTTGCCTCATATCTTGAGTCTATGCAACTATGCTTTGCTGCAAGATATCCCGCCGCTGCGGAGGCATTTATTGTGTGATCAGCACTAATTGTAGCATCTGTTACAAGGAAATAATCGTAAATTTTTATCTGTTCAGTAGAAGAAACAAATGGCGCATCCCAAGTACAATCAATGTTATACCAAGTACCATCAATTCTTACCTGATTCCAAGCATGACCTATAAGACTTGAGCCGTTATTGGCTGGACCTGAAACGATTTCTGCCTGCACCCCTGCTAAGTAGCATAATAATGAAAATGCATCTGCATAGCCTTGGCATACAGCCACCTTGTTAATTAGCGCACCCGTACAGGTAAATAGGCTTCTATTACTTGTATCAATAGTTGATGGGTAAGTAATAGAGTCAATTAGGTAATCGTGAATTGTTTTTACCTTAGTATATTCTGACATTGAGCTAGAAATAATGCTATTAACAATAGACTGTGCTGCGCTATATTCACTTGCTGTTATTGCTGAAAATGTATGTAATTCAACGCTAGTGCTAGCGCTATTTGAAACAGACTGTAATAGTGAAGAGTTATCACTTTCTTGGCTAACTCCACTTACTGCTGATTTAGCAACTTGTACAGAGCTAGAAGATTTAGTTGAGGCAGCATTAGTCTCTTCTTTTATTGTAATTTGTTGGCCTGAACTTGTTGTAATTACAGTTGTGCCATCCTCAAGAGTTGTAACGGAAGTCTCTTCTTGACTTGCGCTTGTATCTTCACTGCTCTCCCCTGTAGAAGTCTCAGTGGATTCATCTGATGAAATTTCTTCCAAGCTTTCATCATCACTTGATTCTATTGTGTCATCCATACTTTCTGCTGCAAGGTTTCCTGACTTTGCAGAAGATGCTTTATTGCAGGCAGTTATATTAGTGCATAAAAGCATTAAAACCAACAGTAGGCTTAAAAATCTAAATTTGCGATTACCCATATTTCCTCCTATTTCTTACGGTGTAAGATCTTACGTCTTATATATGCATATGTGTAGTCTTCTCCCTTTTCTGATAACATTTTCAAAAGGCGATAAAGGAGTGCCTCTGTATCTGGGTGCATAAGATAATGTCCCCTGCCCTGTAAATAGTAGTTTAAGGCATCAGAATCGGTATATTTGTCTTTATTGTAGATTTTGCTTGCTGCTATTCTGTCGCAAAACATTTCTATAACGTATTTCTTTGGCATTGGCATGCCTTCTAGGTTGATATCCCCTGTCTTTTTTGTAGAATAATCAATCCAGTATTCATAGTGGTGTCTGTTGCGGCCCTTGTGATGAAGCCAAGCACTAGAGACACCCTCTTTTTCTCTCTGGGCATTATTCGGACTTCTATTCCCCTGGAAATAAATTACCCCCGGTATAAATTCCACAGGTGAATACTTAGAAAGGTCATGAGTAAGACCTTGATAATACATACCAAGTTTAAACATTTCCTTTCTAACTAATCTTCTATGGGCATTAACGGTATGCAAATGTCCACAAAAATTTTTCCAAAATTGAATAAATGTCATCAATTCACCCCATTCTATTTGTTCAAATCTTTTAGAATCTTTGTCTTCTTAGAGTTTATTAATAACTTATCAGCATATTCTAGGTAGTTTTTATTAGGGTTGTTAAGTAGGAATATTGCTGCATTTTCACTAAGTGTAAGGTTAGTAATAAATATAAGCATACTTCCCTCGTCTAAGCCTTCCTTAATAAAACGAATAGTATTATCTAGGTTAGAGCTTGCCATTTCTGAACTAACGCCCACTTTAAGCTCTAAGCTCATATCATAATCTGTTCCTGAATCCTTTGCTTTTTTAAGCTCTTCGGCACTTTCATTGGCCTCTTTAAAATCTCTATCTAATCTTTCTAATAGCAGATTAATAAGAATTAACTTCTCATCATATTCTGCGTTGTTTAGTCTAGCATAAACCGCTGCATCAACGCTAGCTTTTAAGATAAGTTCTATCTCATAATCTTTGCTATATTTCATGTAAAGATCATAGAAGCTTAGGAAATCCTCAGCCACTTCTCTATCTCTTAAATATTCATAGATAATGTCCTCAGTTATAGCAATTCCTAGCTCTTCATAGCTATAAAGGAGGGTACTTAAATCCTCCCAGCCTCTAGCTGTAACAAATTTTAAGCCGTCCACATCAGAGTAAACCTTATAGAAGTTATCGGCTTTTACATCTAAATAACTTAGTATACTTCTGTGAACCTTGCGATTTATAGCATAGATTTTCCAAGCATCAAGGTCAGGCTCTATATTGATTAAACGAACTCTATCAAGAGTTACAACGTCAAGCTCTCTAACCTGCTTGTTGTATTCTGATGGGTTTCCTGCAGCCACAATAATCCAGTTTTTTGGAAGCTTTTGATTACCAAAAGTCTTAACCTGCAAAAACTGTAGCATCATAGGCATAAGTGTCTCAGAAACACAGTTAATCTCATCAATAAAGAGAATTCCCTTCTTATGCCCTGTCTTTTCCATGTATTCGTAAATGCCTGAAATAATCTCAGACATTGTATACTCTGTAACATCTCTTTCCACGCCGTCATAAACCTTCTTTGAAACAATAGGTAGACCTACGGCTGACTGTCTTGTGTGATGTGTAATTGTATAAGAAACAAGGCCAATGTTTAACTCCTCGCTAATTTGCTGCATAATCTGAGTCTTACCAACCCCTGGAGGGCCCATTAATAACACTGGTCTTTGTCTAAGTTCAGGAATCTTAGGATTTCCCTGTTCATCCTTTAAAAAATAAGCCTTTACTGTATTAGCAATTTCTTCTTTTGCCTGAAAAATATTCATAACTTTCTCCTAACCATAACCTAATTATAGGCCATATAACATTCCATATTTATTTTCAATGTATTCTAAAAAGTCCTTTGAAGTTAATTCTCTAGCTGTAATCTGCTTGATCCAATCGCTAGAATCGAGTTTGTCTGCATCTTTCCATACATTTTCAAACATCCACTTATTAATTGTATCCATGTGGCCTGTTCTAATGGCATCTGCCACATCAATCTCTTCCTTCATCTTGTTGTAATACATGCTGTTGTAGAAGTTACCAAGGGCATAAGTTGGGAAATATCCAAAACCAGAAGTCCAGTGAACATCCTGCAAACAGCCAAGTGTATCATTAGTTGGAGTAACTCCAAGATAGCTCTTATACTTCTTTGCCCAAGCCTTTGGAACATCAGCAATATCAAGCTTTCCCTCCATAATTTCCTTCTCGATTTCATAACGAATAATTATGTGGAAAGTATATGTAAATTCGTCTGCCTCAGTTCTTACAAGACTAGGCTGTACCTGATTTACATAGTCAAAAATTTCTGTCTTTGAAACGCCCTTTAGTGCCTCTGGGAAAATGTCCTGCATTCTATCATAAATGGCAGCAATGAAGTTTTCAGATCTGCCGATAATATTTTCATAAAATCTTGAAACCGATTCGTGCTGACCCATGCTCTTATAGTCGAATAAATAGTAGTCCCAGTCCTTATCTGGTGTGCTTAAATCAAAGAGGGCATGGCCACACTCATGAATTACAGAATACATGCTTGAGAAGAGATTATCCTCATAAAAATGTGTTGTTACCCTTTCGTCATTTCGGCCCACAAGTTCAGTAAATGGGTGCTCTGAAAGGGCATATGTGCCCCTATTAAAGTCAAAACCTAGAGTTTCAAGTAAGAACTTCATAAATTCTTCCTGTTGATAATCCTTTACCTTTCTAGAGGCAAAGTCAGTTCTAATAGGCTTTTTAGCGGCCTTGATCTTTTCAAGTAAAGGAATAAGGCTTTCCTTGCACTCTCCAAAAAGCTCATCAAGCTTGGCGCTTGTCATACCTGGCTCGTAGATATCAAGTAAGTTATCATAAGACACATCCACTGCCGACTCATTTAAAGCTATCTTTTTGAATTCCATATCCTTTATCTTAGCAAGACTTGGTGCAAATTTTGTGAAATCTGCATCCTTTTTTGCCTCCACCCAATTTGCGAAGGCTTCGTTTTCTATATTTGAAAATTCAAGATTAAGCTCTGGGCTTATATTCTTGTTTCTTTCAATGTCCTTGTAGAGCTTGCTAACTAAAACCTTAGCCTCAGTTTCTAGGCTATCTAGCTCTTTATGTAGGGCCACTACGCAGTCCACAAATTCCTTGCTATGAGTAATCTCATAAGCTTTATTAGCAAGTAAACTCTGTAGCTCACCCTGAGCTTTAAGGCCCTTAGCTGGTGTCTTTGTTTCCATATCAAACTCTATGATTTTACTAGCGTGCTCATACTCCTCTGCTTCTTTTAGTTTTCCTAGTAAAAATTTTAAATTGTCCATTTTCCTTTTCCTTTCTCGATAGCATATCCTCACTTGCTATCTCTGTAAATGTGTTTTATTGTTTTGTGTTTTAAAGTGTTTTACACTTAAATATAAGCTTTATTCTTGCTCTAGGGTGGATTTATGAATTATCTCTTTGTAAACCCAAGCCGGAACCTTTATTTCCTCTTTTCCTTCATATCCTTCAAGGAATACAAAAGCCGTCTTATATTCTGGCTTTGTCTGTGGGAAAATGCCTCTTCCATCCGTAAAATAAATCACTCCGTCAGGACTAGTTATTTCTCCCGTCTTTATTAGATTATTTATATAAGTAAATGTTGGCCTAAAATCAGTGTTTCCGCCACCTTTAAGTTGGAAATCCGAGAATAGTTTTTCTATATTATAATCTCCATTAATAATTATATCATCTCTTACCAAATCATCTGCCTGTATTATTCTAACTCTTGCATTCTTAAAGAAATTCTCGCTTTGTCCTAAAATTTCCAAAGTCTTTTTTAGAAAATTTTTGACTAATTCTCCAGAAGTGGAATAACTAGTATCAATTGCAATAATAAAATCTCTGATCTTATTAGACTCCTTAGTTTCAAGAGGTTCAATAAGAGGTATATTTTCATAAAGACGAAGTCCGTAGCTATAAAAGGCTAGGTCAAACTCGTCTGGGTTAGTCTTTAGCTCTTCATGAAGAGAGCTAAATTTAATTAGGAAATCTCTGTAGCTTGCCCCACGTCTTGCCTCCACCGCTAGATTGATGGATGCAATATCTCCTCCATCATCACTATTTGAAAAGGACTTGTTATGAGAAATCTCCTTAGCTCTTTTCTGCCAGTCCTTGTAGGTGTCGTTCTCTCTTTGAGACATTTGCTTATTGTCCTTTTTAGGCCAGAAGCTGTGGTCGTCTGTGACAAATTCCCTAGCTAATTTCTGATACCATTTTATATACTCTTCTGGGTCGAAATTCTTGCTATCCTCATATAAAAGCTCGTAAATCTGAGAGGCGGAAACTATATTTAGATTCTTCAATCTCTCATAGACCTGCTTTCTTAAAAGGGTGAGAATTCTTTTGGTGCAAGGCTTATTAAGGCTATCAATAACCTGCTCCACGGCAATATCGCAGGCAAGATTCCACAAATCTTCCCTTCTATCCTGTCTTATCCACAAATGCCCGTAAATACAGTGCAAAATACTGTGTAAATAAGCTCTCTCTAAAAAGCGCTCATTCTTTTTAAAAATCTCTATGGTGTGTTCTGGCCCAAAGAAAAGCATTCTGCCATCTGTGGCAAACATCTGCATACCTTCCCTTTCCACAAAAGTTAGGGCTGAAAGGGCCACATCCATAAATCGTAAATCTTTATATATCTCGTCCCTTAAAAATGATAAAATCTCCTTGCCCATTCTGGCTTCCCACTGGCTTTGAGACTCATTTTTAAGCTTAAACTCTTCATCCATCTCATTCTCCTCTAAAATTTATAATCTTTGCTGAAGCCTCTAACCACTGATACTTTGTGGCTTCTCTTAAGGCTAGCATCTTATCTTCATTATTTATTATGTCCATTTTTAACAAAAATTCTAAACTCTCCATATCCTGCTTTCTTATGACTTCCTTTAGGATTTCCGCCTTATTATCTGCAATGAAATCATAGTACATCTCTTTGTTTGCCTTTGATAAATCCACAGGATAAAGCAGTCTATAAATTGCCATTAGGGCTAGGGTATTAACAGCTTCCACGCTTACTGCTTTACTAAAGGTCTCATCATAGCCATTAATTATTAATACCCCATTGGAAAATTGTTGTCTCGCCCTATAGCCTTCACCATCCACGTTAAAGGCAAAGATATGAGCAGGTCCAATTTCTTCATAACTCTCTGAATATTCAGGAAAGTAGAATCTTGCAAGGACGTTATCTAACTTATTAGTAGTCTCTAGCTCTTTATCCGGCTCCTTAAAGGTTACAAGTAGGCCCTGCTTATACTGGGCTAAGACATTTCTTATTCCAGTAGCATCCTTAATTTCTGCCTTTAAATTAATCTTTGATAATTTATTGCAGTTCATAAAAGCATCCCCGTCTACTAGGTTAAGGGCTTTACTCATTTCCATAAACTTTAGACTACGACAATTGTAGAGCGCAAAGCTCTCGATTTTGACTAGATTTTCATTAAGATATAATTCCTCTAGAATATCTCCTGAAATCAGGGATAAATCTGTGTCGTAATCATCTATATCTATTAGTTTTTGTTTCGGAGCAAAGGCATATTTTCCTAAAACAAGGACCCTAAAGCCCTCTATCTCATTAGGTAAATAAACTAAATTAAGCTCGCCAAAGAGGCGCAGTAATCTAATACCCACATCCCCTATAGCAAGCTTATTGTCCTTCATATATTCTGTAATTGTTCTCTCGCCTAAATCAATAGGCTTTAAATCCTTAGTTAGCACATAATCGTATGCACATAAAAATCTATAATCGTAATAATCTATTGAAACACTGTACTCAAACACCATTCTCTATTCTTCTCTTTCTTGCATGTCTTTTACTTCGTAAGAAAGCTCTATGGATTCTCCCATTAAGTATCTTTCATAGATCTTTTCCACACGGGAAACTACCTTATCAATGTCCTCGTCCTTGACATTCATAATTAAAACCACGTACTGGGAGCTATTGTATTTTGTTGAGACATCCGAATTTCTTAGGGCGTCGCTTACAGCTGCTTCTAGGGAATTCATAGCCTTTTTTAAAGTATCCAATTCAATAATCTGATTTCTACCAAGGGTAAATACCACCATCTTGGCGTTTCCTGGATATCTTTTTAAATATCTGCGAACAAAATTATATATCTTCTTAAAATCGTTATATTCAACCTGAAAAGCACCGTCCCTGGTATCTAGATGACCTTCAATGGTATAGATAATATTTTTCAATTCCACGTTACCTTCTCTTGAAGTCTCATCTAAAAACTCATCATATAAATGAGTTCCGTTCTTACCATTTAACTTAACTGTGTAAAGGGCCTTATCTGCCTTTCTATAGAGCTCTTCAACCATCATTCCATCCTCGGGATATCTAACCACACCGCAGGATATAGTAGCAATATCACGATAACCTAATTCATTGAATTTCTCAATAGCTTTTTTATTAATTTTTTCGGCTAAATTCTTAATTTTTTTCTCAGATAAAAAAGACATTACGCAGATAATAAATTCATCTCCACCAACTCTAATGGCAAGGTCTTCCTTATTAATATTCTCAGAGATAATTTTACCTAGGGCGCTAAGGGCCTCATCTCCTGCAACATGTCCATAGGTGTCATTTATCTGCTTGAAATTATCAATATCCATCATGAAAATGGTCATCTGCTCGTATTCGTGACATTTTTCAATCCAAAGCTCAACCCCACCACTTCTATTATAGATGCCCGTTAGGTGATCAATCTTGGAATCGTTAACTACCTGCTCTATTGTCTCTTCGTTTTTCTCAACCTTATTTTCAAGGCCTTTTCTATATTTAAAGTCCTCAATGACTTTTTTTACCTTATTTAAAATCAAACTAGCGCTGTAGGGCTTACTAATTACTCCCTCTGCTCCAATTTCCAAACATTCAAGTTCAATGGCGTAATCTCTCTCACTTGTTAGGAATATAAAAGGAACATTCATCTTGTCCTTGCTTGCCTGAATTACGCGCACTATATCAAAGCCATCAATGCCCGGTAAATAAACGTCAATTAATAGTAAATCAAAATCTATCTCCTCTGCTAATCTAATAGCATCATGGCTTACTTCTGCAACAACTATTTCGTAATCATCCCCAAGTATTTCTTCTAATGCTTCAATATCTTCCTCGTCATCATCAACTAACAATATCTTCTTCATTGACTAACATCCTCCTGCCCCAATAGCTATGATAACTGTAGTTTCCCTATTATTTAACAAATATATATTAACACATTTTTTTGTATCTTAAAAGTAATGTGTCTTATTAATTTATAATCTTGATGAACTCCCTAAAGTTATGGTATATTTTTATATAACAATTTTACAAACAACAGTAATAATTTTTATTATTATGGGGATAGAAAGTTATGAACTTTAAACATATAGGGAAATACTTAATTGCAGTAGCAATTATTATTATATACATGCTTTGTATTATAAAGCTTGGTTCTAATAAATACGATATTAAAAATGTTTTTCCATTCTATAATATTGATAGTGGATGGACAGTCACAGAAAATGGGGAGAGTCGAGAAATTGAGAGCCTTTTTAAGGCTAGCATCGGTCTAGTAAATAAGCACGATTCCGTTACAATTACCACAACAATTCCAGATGTAAGCGAGATTGTGTCGCCTTGCATCTCTTTTAAGACAATACTTTCTACAGCTGACGTTTATTTAGATGGCGAGCTTATCTATAGTTATGGCCATAAGACTGAGAATAAAGGCCTTATGGTTAATAAAAGCTACCACTATGTACCTCTGTCAAGTTCAGATAGCGGTAAAACCATAAGCATAGTTATCACAGGTACCGAGAATAGCGCATTTTCAAGCTTTTCAAACGTCTATGTAGGAAACATTTCAGATGTCTATAACAAATATATTCAGGTACATAAGATTCCATTTATTATAGGATTTTTCTTATGTATCTTTGCTCTTGTGCTTTTGGTGCTTTCTACTTATCTAATAAGTTCAAGCCACAAGGATCACAGTATAATTTTCAGCTCCATAATTTCCTTTCTTTTAGGAGCTTATATTCTTGGCTACAACGACGTTATTATTCTAATTTCTGACCGACTACGTCTTGGAACAGTGCTAGAATACATAACTTTACTTTACATGCCAGCGGCTATCATTGGCTTTATTATTACTGATAATATCGGCTTTAACACAGTGGTTACCCGCTTCTTTTTGGCTGTAAATGTTATCTTGCCAACAATTTTTGTGATTTTACACTACACTAATATTTGTCACATTTGCAATTTTGTTAGCATATTCCACCTTCTTGCTATGATTGAGGGTTTTGCTAGCCTTTGCCAATTCATCCTTATCATAATAAGGAAGAAAAAAGACAAAAAGAAACAGATTAATATTGAAAATAGATCTCTCATCCACAGTTATTCAGGGGATGTACTTGCTATCGGCCTTATGATTTTCATTGCCACAGCAACTTACGAGATTCTAATCTTTAACTATCAGAAATATCTTTCTCCTACTGGAGACAGATTTTCCGTGTCTGTGCTAACTATTGGAGCGATTATATTTGTTATGTCACTATTCCTTAACTTCTTTTTCCATAACATCGATCACTACAATTCAAAGGCCCTTTTTTCTAAGCTTGAAAATATAGCTTATACCGATGAGTTAACTTCACTAGCTAACAGAGCCTTAAGCGAGAAAGTTTTGGAAAATCTTGAAAAGACCAATGCAAACTACGCAATTATTAGTATTGACCTTGACCAATTAAAATTAATAAATGACAATTACGGGCACACCTGTGGAGACCGCTATATATCTAACTTCGCCCGTATAATAGATGAGGTGTTTATTAACTCAACCATTTCTGCAAGAATCGGCGGAGATGAATTTTTAATAGCCCTAAAGGACGCCGACGAATGGGAATGTAGTTCTCTTTTATCCAAATTTGAAACTGCCCTAATCAAGGAAAGCGAAGCTAGTGATGAATTTACTTACAAAGCTTCCTATGGTTTTGCAATTCACAAATCAAAGGATAAAAATATTGGTTCCCACGAAGTTTACATGCTTGCAGATAAGCGTATGTATGATATGAAGCAGGAACACCATCTAAATTATGATAAAGAAGGAGAGATTGAAAATGCTTAATAAGAAAAATTATCTTTCTATAGCAGTAGCTGCATTTTTACTACTAACAATTCTGTTTGCAGTTTCATACTCTCTATCTTACCACCCCCTTGGGATTACTTGCTATTTAGATAGTCCATGGACTGTAAATTATAATGATAAAACTTACACAGACATGAATTTTAAAAACATTAATGATTTAACTGCTAATGGCTTTATAAAAAAGGACGTAATTAGCCTTACTACTAATTTAGCGGATGTAAATGTGGATTTTCCATGTCTCTTTTTTACAAGTAAATACTCTGCTTTTATCGTTAGTTTAACTAACCTTAAGGATGGCACAAGCTTTGATATCTATTCTTATGACTATGATAGATATAAAGATTCTGACTTTATAGGCTGCGATTATCACCTGATTAACTTGCCTGAGGATTATGAAAATTACGAGTTAACCATCACTATTTACGTTAATTCTGACACTGAGGCTCTACCTATATCAATGCCTACACTTTCAACTTATCACAACCAGATTAATTCCTATATTAACGACCATATTTATGCTCTTTGTATAGGTATATTTGCTGTGGTTTTTGGAATTTCCTTCCTATTTATTTCACTTATGTTTATAGGAGTTTCCAAAAATTCCAAGATAGAAATCTTAACTGGCCTTTTCTGCCTAGACATTGGAATTTGGCTACTTAGTTATTACGGACTTCTAGATTTCTTCTACGAATCTAGAAACACAACTTTCATGTCTTATATAACTATGTTTTTAATTTTACCAATTACATATTTAATAATTGACACAGTGCATCCAGCAAAAAATAAGCTAATTTTTTCAGCCGTCAGTTTTATTAACATTTTCATACCAATTGAACTTGTAATGTTGCATCTTAATAGGACTGTGTACTTTAACGAGTCCAGGGACATATTCTTTATCACTGCCCTAATCACTTTCTTAATTCTTACTAATTATCTTGTTAATGATATTAAGACGATTCACAAAACTAGAACCTTTAAGAGTGCCTCTAACAGATTGCAGCTCTATGGTTTATTCTGTTTTGCTTGGTGCGGAATTTTTGAAATTGCAACGGTTAGCCTACACATTTTTTCTGAAGACATAAATTTGATTATTAAAAATATAACTCTGCCTACAGGTATTTCTATTTATATAGGCACTGTTATCTTTAACTACATTATCTTCTCCACAGAAGGTCTTGCTAGAGTTCAGCAGTATAACAAGCTTAAGGAAATGGCCTATGTTGATGTTTTAACTAAGCTTCCAAACCGCGCCGTTAGTGATTATTTAATGAAGCGTTATGGTAATTCTACTAGCAACTACTGCATCATCAGTATTGATATTAACGGCCTTAAATCTGTAAATGATACTTATGGACATACAGAAGGAGATCGTCTTATTAAGGACTTCGCCAACTGTCTTTCTGAAAATTTTGAAGACGTTGGTGTCTGCACTCGAATGGGTGGCGACGAATTCCTTATTTATATTGATTCTATTAAGGAAGTAGATTTAAAGAAACGTCTTATAAATCTTGAGGAGAGCTACGCAAGTCTTGATGAGGACAATGAAAAGGGAATCAGACACAGCTTTGCCTATGGTTATGCCTTTAAGAATAATTTGGAAAATTCATCTCCTCATACCGTCTACATGGTTGCAGATCAGTTGATGTACGATATGAAGAGAAAACAGCATGAGCAGAGGTAGGACTAGACTTATTATGAAGTTCTGTACAAAAGATTATGAAAAATTTCCACTTGACTTTGCTATTAGTTTTGTGATAAATTAGACGCTGTCGATTAAACGCGCCTACAATTGTTTAAACGAACACAATTCAATAAGGTATTTATTGGAAACTATGCATTTCTTTGCAGGAACAACACTTGTTAATTACGATATTAATAAATGTTGTTTTTGAAAGGAGTGCTATTTTTATGCCAAAAACTAAGTTTCAAGATTTTATTTTCACATTAATCATGGTTTTCGTTATGGTTTATGCCATGGTAGTTTACAACATCTCAGGTGATAAGGGCGGCCTTACACTTGAATGTTTCAGACTTGCAGTATTTGAATTACCTATTATGATTCCTATTGGTTTCATCTTAGAATTCTTCATCATCGGAAACCTTACAAAGATGGTTGTATTTAGACACTTAACTCCAGCTGATAAGCCAATCCTTATTACATTCTTTATCTCTGGTGTTACAGTAGCTATGATGTGTCCAGTAATGAGTGCTGTTGCTTCTGTATTATTCAAGGGTGCAACTCTTAACACATTCTTTACAACATGGATCGGACTTACAGCCCACAACTTACCAATGGCTTTCTTCTGGCAGTTTATGTATGCTGGACCATTCGTAAGATTTGTATTTAAGAGAATTTGCTTACCTATTATGTCATTAGGCAAGAAGAGCGAAGCAGAAGTTGCTGCGTAATATATAGAAAAGCGCTAGTTAGCAGGGTCGTGAAATGACCACTGCAGCGTAAACATTGAATTTATAGAAGGCTATAATCCTTTGGATTATGGCCTTCTTTTTTTATTAGTGACGCAACTGGTCTGCGACGGTTGCTGGTGGGGATTACTGTAGCTGCCGGGCGGGGATCGCTGTAGCTGATGGAAAAGCTGAAGTTAGCGGAGATTTCGGTTACTAGGGGGATTAGTTCAATCTTTTTGTGCTATTTTGGAAATGTTGACCTAGCGGGAAAATAATAGCCTCTAGGTCCTACAAAACTTGCTTTTTAGGAAAGAGAGTTAATCCTTATGGCAAAAAAATTTCGGAAAAGTATTAAAGCCCCTAAAATTCCAACTTGCTTTCTTTAATTTCGTTGACCTAATGGGCTAAAAAGTGTCAATTAGTATTAGTTTTTAAAAATGCATAATTTCCTAGTTCTTCATCTCTTGACCTTTTCAGAGAAAAATTGTCGGTAGGGATTATTCTTTCTAGAGAATTTCTGAAATTTGGAAGTAGTTTAAGTAGTAAGCTCCAGATTGTATATAAGTTTTTTGATTTCGTCAGATAAATGATACAATCTATCTGACGAAAGTAAAAAATAACTATTAATTCCCGCAACTAAACACCCCATCTTCGTTAGAACAATACAAACCCTTAAGTTAAGCACCCCTTTAGACTACAAAAAAGCAGGATTAGATAAGCGACGACTTATCTAATCCTGCTTTATATATGGGCTTATGCCCTAAGTCAAGACTCGCTCGCGAGTCTTGCGCGCCGGATTCGGGTCTGCTTCAGATGTAGCAAACACTCCGTGTTTGCTACTTAGCGTCAGCCTAATTTTGCGAAGCAAAATTCTAATGGCTGATGTTCCTACTGCAGACAAATTCCTGTCCGAATCCGTGCGCATCCTCGCGGAGCGTTTAACTCAGTCGGAGCTTGTACTCCGACTGAGTTAGATTTCTTACTTATGGAATAACTTCTTTGTCTGATATACAGGCTGGCATGTTAAGTTGATTCCTAACTTCTTAAATGTACTTACATCTACTGGTGAAAGGATTACAGATGAGTGAACCTCTGTGCCCTTAAGTTTTGAGAGCTGGTCGAGGGCCTTCTGTGCATTTTCATCATTCTTAGCACAAATTGTAAGTGCGATTAAGATTTCTTCGATATGCATTCTTGGATTGTGATTTCCAAGTCTTTCCACCTTTAACTGCTGTAATGGCTCGATAACATCTGGTGAGATGAGCTTAACTGAGTCATCAAGGCCAGCAAGCTTCTTTAAAGCGTTAAGTAACATTGCAGAAGATGCACCAAGAAGTGTTGATGTCTTACCTGTAATGATTTCGCCTGTTTCAAGCTCGATTGCCGCAGCTGGTTCTCCTGTGATTTCAGCCTTTGTATTAGCGGCTGCAACTACTGGACGATCTGCAACTGTGATACCGCTCTTCTCCATGAGAAGCTCAATCTTATCAACGATTTCCTGACTTCCGTTACCCTTTCTTAAATCGCAAAGTGCTGTGAAGTAACGTCTAATAATTTCCTGATTAGAAGCGGCCTTTGTGTTCTCGTCGTTAACGATACAGTAGCCTGCCATATTAACACCCATATCTGTAGGTGACTTGTATGGTGATTCGCCATAAATCTTCTTAAACATACCATTAAGAACTGGGAATACCTCTACGTCTCTATTATAGTTAACTGTTGTCTTGCCATAAGCTTCAAGGTGCCATGGGTCGATCATGTTAACATCATTTAAATCAGCTGTTGCTGCTTCATAAGCTAAGTTTACAGGATGGTTAAGAGGGATATTCCAAATTGGGAATGTCTCGTACTTAGCATAACCTGCCTCAATGCCCTTCTGATGCTCATGATAGAGCTGTGAAAGACATGTTGCCATCTTACCAGAACCAGGACCAGGGGCTGTAACAACTACAAGTGAGCGCTTTGTCTCGATATAGTCGTTCTTTCCGAAACCTTCATCACTTAAGATGTGAGGTACATTTCCTGGGTAACCAGCGATTGGATAGTGTCTATAAACCTTAAGGCCAAGGCCCTCAAGTCTCTTCTGATAAGCAATAGCACTTTCCTGTCCTGCAAATCTTGTTAAGACAACAGAACCTACATAAAGGCCATAGCCTCTAAATGCATCTATAAGTCTAAGGACGTCCATATCATAAGTAATACCAAGGTCGCCTCTTACTTTATTCTTCTCAATATCGTTAGCATTAATAACGATTACGATTTCAACATCATCCTTAATCTGAGTTAACATTCTAATCTTAGAATCCGCCTCAAATCCAGGTAAAACTCTCATTGCATGATAATCATCGAAAAGCTTTCCACCAAACTCCAAGTAGAGCTTTCCGCCAAAATGACTGATACGTTCCTTGATGTGTTCTGACTGCATCTTAAGATACTTTTCATTATCAAATCCGATCTTCATAAAAATTACCTTTCTTAAACTCCAACATATTATTACTTTATTATATTAATCTTTCCCCCAAATTTCTGCAAGTATTTTAGTACTTTAGCACTATATCTTTTTAGGCACATTTACAATATAATCGATATGTTGATTAAATGTACATTTAATCAATAAATTTTATACTAATGGGAGCTGATAATACATTCGGCTGAGAGGAAGTGTAGACACTTCGACCGTAAACCTGATTTGGATAATGCCAACGTAGGGAAGATCTATTCGCGTCGTCCATTGGATGACGTTTTTTTATTTTTACTACAAGTCATTAAATTAACTCCCTAGAAAGAAATACTATGATTAAAGACATAACAATTGAAAAGAAAAAGATTCCGTGCGCTCTTACTATTGCCGGCAGCGACTGCTCTGGTGGCGCAGGAATACAAGCAGACATTAAAACCATGCTATCTCTTGGAGTTTATGCATCAAGCATTATTACTTCACTTACGGCACAAAACACCTTAGGAGTAAGAGATATTTTTGATTTAACGAGACATTTTCTTGATGAGCAATTCGACGCAGTCTTTACAGACATCTACCCTGATGCCGTCAAGATTGGCATGGTTTCTAATAAGGAAATCGTAGAGGGCATCGTAGAAAATCTTAAAAAATACAAGGCGAAGAAAATCGTCGTTGACCCAGTAATGGTCTCAACTTCCGGTTCTGTACTTTTGCAGGAGGACGCAATTTCCATCTTAGTAAATAAGCTCATCCCCCTTGCAACTGTGATTACACCTAACATTCCAGAGGCCTCTAAGCTTTCTGGCCTTGAGATAAAGAACCGAGAGGACATGATTAAGGCTGCTTACCTAATTGATGAGAACTACTCAAAGAAATCTAATGGCAGACCTGCCATCCTAATTAAGGGCGGTCACAGCATTGAGGATGCTAACGATTTGCTTCTATATAAAGGAGAGCTTACTTGGTTTGAAAATGAGCGTATCCACAACGACAACACTCACGGAACGGGATGCACCCTTTCAAGTGCTATTGCTAGTTACCTAAGTCTTGGCTACGACTTAAAAGAGGCAATTAAGCATGCAAAGGAATATATTACAAATGCTCTAAAGTGCGATTTTGACTTAGGTGCGGGAAGTGGACCACTTAATCACGCTTGGAAAATTACAGGTTAATTTTGAATAAATCGGACATAAGGAATTTGGGGTGTCTTTTGAATAAATCGGACATTATTATTTTTGTAAAAATACGACATATATAGATTACTAAAAAAGAGAGAGAAGGAAATTTTATGGAAACAAGAAATTACACAACACAGATGGACGCAGCAAGAAAAGGCATCATTACTGAGGAGATGAAGATTGTTGCAAAGAAGGAAAATGTTAGCGAGGAATTTATTAGAGCTGGCCTTGCAGATGGTACTATTATCATTCCTGCAAACAAGAACCACAAGAGCCTTGACCCTAACGCTATTGGAAGCAAGTTAAAGACAAAGATTAATGTAAACCTAGGTGTTAGTAGAGATTGTAAGGACTACGATCTTGAGATGGAAAAGGTTATGAAGGCTGTTAACATGGGAGCTGAAGCTATCATGGATTTATCAAGTCACGGAGATACAGAGATTTTTAGAAAAAAGCTTTGTAGTGAATGTCCTGCAATGGTGGGTACTGTGCCAGTTTATGATGCAGTTATTCACTATAAGAGAGACTTAAAAGAGCTTACAGCTAAGGATTTTATTGACGTAGTTAGATTACACGCTCAAAACGGTGTGGATTTTGTTACTGTTCACTGCGGAATTACTAAAAAAACAGTAGAGCAAATTAAGGCAAATAATCGTATAATGAACATTGTGAGTCGTGGTGGTAGTTTAATTTTCGCATGGATGAGCATGACTGGAAATGAGAATCCATTTTACGAATACTATGATGAAATTCTTGATATCTGTAGAGAATACGACGTTACAGTAAGTTTAGGTGATGCTTGTAGACCAGGTTGTTTAGCTGATGCTTCTGACCTTGTTCAGATTGACGAGCTTACAAGACTTGGTGAGCTTACTAAGAGAGCTTGGGAAAAGGACGTTCAGGTTATGATTGAAGGTCCAGGACATATGCCAATGGATCAGATCGCTGCTAACATGAAGATTCAGCAGACAATTTGCAAGGGCGCACCCTTCTATGTACTTGGCCCTCTCGTTACAGATATCGCTCCAGGTTATGACCACATTACAGCTGCTATTGGTGGTGCTATTGCTGCCGCAAGCGGTGCTGCTTTCCTTTGCTATGTAACACCTGCAGAGCATCTTGCTCTTCCTAATTTAGAGGATGTTGCTCAAGGTATTGTTGCTAGTAAAATTGCTGCTCATGCCGCTGATATTGCTAAGGGAGTTCCAGGGGCTAGAGACCAGGATGACAGAATGGCAAGAGCTAGAAGAAAGCTTGATTGGGATGCACAGTGGCTTGAGGCCCTTGACCCAGAGACAGCTAAGGCTATTAGAAATTCAAGACTTCCTGAGGATGATCACTCAGAGGCTTGCAGTATGTGTGGAAAATTCTGTGCAGTAAGAAGTATTAATAAGGCTCTCGCAGGAGAAACAATTGATATTTTATAATGAATAAAAAAGGAGGAAGTAAGACTTTTAGTTTTACGAAAATGTTATGTTCTTTTTAAACAACGGGGATGGCAGTTATTCCCTAACTTCAAACGGCTATGCACTAATAGCATTTATTCTTTTTGCAGTTTTAATCGCTATTGCATTTTTAGCTGGAAACAATAAGAAATTCAGTCCTAGAGTACTAATCTTTTGCTCTGTGTCTATTGCACTTGCAACTGTTTGCTCTATGATAAATCCATTTAAGTTACCAATGGGTGGCTCTGTTACTGTATTTTCAATGCTCTTTGTTACAATCATCGGCTATTGGTACGGCCCAGTAATTGGTATCCTAGGCGGTGCAGCTTATGGACTTTTACAGTTTATTATTGACCCATATATCCTAAGCATTCCTCAGGTTTTCGTAGATTATATCTTCGCCTTTGGCGCTTTAGGTATTTCCGGATTTTTTAGTAATAAAAAGAACGGTTTAATTATTGGTTACATAGTTGCTATCTTTGGAAGATATTTCTTTGCAGTACTTTCAGGAGTAATCTTCTTTGGCGCATACGCAACAGACTACGGTTTAGGTCAGTTTAATGCCTTAGTTTACTCCCTCCTCTATAACATCACATACATCGGTGCAGAGGGAATTATTACTGTAGTTTTACTACTTCTTCCAAGTGTGTCACAGGCCTTTAATTTCGTTAAAAAGCAGGCTATACAGACCGTTTAATTTTGCAGTGGATTTCGAGATATATTTTCATAAGTCTTAATAAAAATATATCAAAAAAATTCAAAAAGTAATTGAAAAATTTTATAACTATGAGATAATATAATTCGTGCCTAGTTTCCATTAGGTGCGAATTATATTTTTTTTGAATAGGGTAGATATAAAATGACAAAAAATGAAAGACATGCTTTAGTTATATTGTGCCTTATTGTACTTGTTATGGTATCTTCTGTTTTAGTTATGAAGGTCTATGCACATTTTCAAAATACTTATAATCAGAAGAATAAAGCCAATACCCAAGCAGAAGAAGTCCTAAACCAGGAGGAAACTGCCGAGGTTGCCGCAGATGACGATAGCACAATAGAAACGACTTCGCCGGAAGAGATGACAAACACTGAAGAGACAACAAGCGGAAGTACGGAAACTACAACTACTACAGATTCATCAAAAGTTGTCACTAGCAAAAACCCTACTAAAGAGGAAACTACTGAAAATGCTACGAAGGCCGATTCAGATAGTCAAACACCAACAGCTAACAGCTATGCAGCTCTCACACAATACAACCAAGCCATTTTAAATGCCATAAATGAGGCAAGAAATTCAGCGGGTTTAGGCTCGGTTTACTTAGATTCACGTTTAACAAATGATGCTTTAATAAGAGTTTGCGAAGAGGCTACTGCACACGAGATAAATCATGTAAGACTAGATAACAGCGAATGTTTTAGCGTTGACAAGGGATATTATACCGCAGAAATTCTTTACCGTGGAAATACAACTGACGCATCTGTAATCGTAAATGCTTGGCTAGCTTCTAAGAAGCATCACGATGTAATTATGGATGTAAATAGCTCTCATAGTGCACTGGGTATTGCCTTTATCCTTGGGGATGACGGCCTTTACTACTGTTGTATAGGCTGGAGATAAATAACCAAACAAGTGTTTGCATATTATAAAATTCATGCTATAATATTTGTATTGATATACAGGTTTTATGGGAGGATTTATGAAGTTTATGCACCTTGCCGATCTTCACATAGGTAAGAACGTTAATTCCTATGAATTGATTGAAGATCAGTCTTATATACTTGATGAAATTTTGAATATTTCGGACAGCAATAATGTCAATGTAATAGTTATTTCAGGCGATATTTATGATAAGAAACAGCCTAGTGAAAAGGCTGTTTCTCTTTTTGATAATTTTCTTACAAAATGTAGCACTAAAGGCAAGACTGTAATTGCCATTAGTGGTAATCACGATTCCGATGAAAGACTTAATTTCGGAAGTCGAATTTTTTCAAATAATAATTTATACATAACTGGTTTATATTCTGGGGAAGTGCCTTTTGTGGAATTAGAGGACGAATATGGACCAATATATTTTCATATGTTGCCTTTCATTAAGGCTTCTTTAGTAAAGTCCTACTATCCTGAAGAATTTGAAAACGAGGAAACTAACAGCTATCAAAAGGCAGTCGATGTGGCTTTAAAGCACCCTGGTCTTGATTATAAGGCTCGTAATGTGTTACTTGCTCATCAGTTTGTGGCTGGCTCTACAGACCCTCTCCTATCCGATTCTGAGGATGCTACAGCCGATGTAGGAACTGTTGAGAAGATTGGCACTAATATCTTTGATGCCTTTGATTATGTGGCTTTAGGACACATCCACATTCCACAGCAAGTAGGCCGTGAAAGCATTAGATATAGTGGCTCTCCACTTTGCTACTCAGCTAGTGAAATTACAAGAGAGAAGTCTGTTCCTATTGTGGAAATCAAGGAGAAGGGCGACGTTTCAATTGAATTAGTACCTTTAAAACCTCTTAGAAAGATGAGAAAAATTAAAGGAGAACTCTCTAACTTAATTAGCGCAGCAAGAGCCCTTGACCCTCATGAAAGATCAGATGAATTTGGAAAGAATGGGCCTTTGGAGGACTACATCTTCGCTACACTAACAGACGAAGATGAATTGCCAAATTCCTACGATAAACTTAAGGATATCTATCCTAGATTAATGTCTTTGAATTTTGAGAATAGTAGAACTAAAGCCTTAGCTAAGGCTGAGATCTCAGATATAAGCACAGACAAATCTTTTGTAGATTTGATGTCCGATTTTTACAAACAAATTTTGGGGACAGAGATCGATGAAGAGGATTTCGATTGTCTAAAAGAAGTTGCTAAGGAGGCGGGAATTATTAATGAAGCCGATTAAACTTGAAATGTGTGCCTTTGGCCCATATATAGATAAAACTGTTATAGATTTTAATAAGGACCTAGGTGAGCATGGTCTATACCTTATTTGTGGTGATACAGGTGCAGGTAAATCAACAATTTTTGATGCCATTACTTTTGCCCTTTACGGAGAAGGAAGTTTAAAGGATAAAGAGAAGAAGGCCTTTCGTAATGAACTTGCTGGGCCTGAATTAGTATCTTACGTAGATTTTACATTTTCTCACAACGGTAAAGAATATAATGTGCATCGTGAACCGGAGCAGGAATATGCCAGAAAAAGAGGTTCAGGAACTAAACCCTATAAGGAATCTATTGTTGTTACAATTGATGAACACAAGACTATTGAGAAGTTATCAGAGGCTAATAAATATATTTCCGAGGAATTACTTCACTTAACTTTTGAACAATTCAGACAAACTGTCATGATTGCTCAAGGGGAATTTTATAAGTTACTTAATGCAGATTCTAACTCTCGTAAGGCTATTATGCAGACTATCTTTCAGACTAAGAAGTATGAGAATATGCGACAGATTATGAAGGAGAAGAAGGATAAGGCAAATTCTGACATTGCCGATGCTAACAAGCAAATTGCCAGCTATTTTGAAAGTGTTAAAGCTAATTTTAATGAAGAACTTGCTAATACACTAGCCGCCAAGAAAAAGGATTATACCGAGAATAGTAACGCCGTTGATGCTCATCATATAATGAATTTCATTGATAAAATCAACAGCTTTGATAAGGATCTTATAAAGGAACAAGAGCTTAAGCTAGCCTCAATTAATGAAAATTATAACAAAGTAAACAAGGAGTTTATTACTGCCAATGAAACTAATAGTCTTCTTGATAAGCTAGAGGAATTGAATAAAAAAGACATTGAATTACAAGCTAGAAAAGAAGAAATTAGTCATAAGGAAGAAAGTTATAAAATCGGGCAAAAGGCCTTAATTAAAGTTAAGCCTGCAGAGGATAAATACCTTGAAGCTGAAAAGCAATACACTAAAGCCGGAAACGATTTAGAGCTCTTCGATAATTACCATAAAAATGCCTTAGAAAAGTTTAATGAATGTAAAAAAGCACTAGAACTTCACAAGGACAGTGAAGAGATTATTTCTAAACTTAGATTAGATATTCACACTCTTTCAGAGAAAGAACATTTTTATAATGATAAGAATACTATTAATAAGCAAATCGCTGATAAAAGTCAGGAAGCTAATCGCTTAACTAAAGAGCTAAACGATTTTGAAGAAAAACGACTTAAATTAGAAGAAGATATTAAAAGTAAGCAGGATTTTATTAATAAGAATGAATCTGTAGCCCTAGATTTGCAAAACACTAAGATAAATTTTGAAAAATTAACACAGGCAAAAGAAGAGCTTTATGACCTAATTAATACTGAACTTAAGGGTATCTTTAAGTTTAAGAAGATGTTTATTAAGGCTACTTATACACTTGATGAACAAAATAACCTTTATATTAAAGCATGTGAGGACTATGGTCATCAATATAGCGCCTATATGAAAAACCTCGCTGGTATTATTGCCTCTGAAGAATTATGTGAAGATAAACCTTGTCCTGTTTGTGGATCTATTCATCATCCAGCACCGGCCAAATTAACAGAAACTGTTGTTACTTCAGAGGATTTAGAGAAGCTAAATAAAGCTAATAACGAACAGCTTGTTAAACTAAATAATTATAAAAGTCAAATGGAAGGTATTCTAAAAGACTTAGCTAATAAGTACGAGAATCTTCTAAATAGCTATAAAAGAATCTTTGATACAATTAATGGTTTACCTGCTCTAGAGGATAAAGATTACCTAGGCCTTGAAAAACTAACAGTAGGTAAACTAGCTCCTAGAGAAGAGGCGTCAGATAATGAATTAGAAGCTTTATTAGAACATGCCTATGAATTGCTCACTAATATTGTTACGGACCTCCAATTTAATATAAAAAAGCTTAGTGCCCTCGCTAATGAATATAATAAAGCCAAGGAAAATCTAGCAACTTATCAAGTTTTACTTGATAAGCATAAGCTTTCAAAAGAAGAACTTACTAATAAACTAGAGGCAGCTAAAACTGCTATTAGTAAGCTAGAAGGTCAATTAAATGCCCTTCCTAAACTAGACTTTGATGATATTGATATGGCAATTGCCAAACGTGTGGAATTAACTAATAAAGCTAATGAGCTTGAGAATAGCTTTAAAGCAGCTAAGAACAACTACGATTCAGCTAATGAAGCCTTAACAAAAGCTTCTAGTAATTATGACAACGCTAAGAAAAATTATGATAATGCCAATCAAAATTTTCATGAAAACTTAAAAGCCTATAATGAGGCTATTAAATCTCAGGACTTTGCAGATGAATTAGATTATCATACATATTTACTTAGTGCTGAGGATTTATCAAGATTAAATAGCGAAATTAACAGCTATAAGAATGAATTAAGTTCTAATAAATCCTTACTTGAGGATACTAAAAAAAGCTGTGAAGGCAAGACTAGAGTTGATATTACAAGCCTTAAAGAAAGTCTTGATAAAGTTAAACTTGAGCTTGATAAAACTAAACAGGATATAACAATTGCTAATAATGAAATTGATAATAATAACAGCACTAAAGCAGCTATTAATAAGAGCTTTAAGAAATCTGAAGATCTTAGTAATAAGGCTATCAGATATAAAAGACTTGATGATTTACTTAGCGGTCAGGTTGCTGGTTCTAATAAATTGTCCTTTGAAACCTTCGTTCAGTTAGAAGGTTTTGAAAAAATTTTACAAGCTGCTAACAAGCGTCTATACACTTTAACCAATGGACAATTTGAATTTAAACGACACTCAGATGGCAACAAAGATTTCCTAAAACTAAATATGCTAGATAGCTATACAGGAAAAGAAAGACCAGTTGGTAACTTATCTGGTGGAGAAAGCTTTAAGGCTTCCCTAAGTCTTGCTATAGGTCTATCAGATAGTATTAGTCATTCTTCTGGCGGTATTGAACTAGATACTTTATTTATTGATGAAGGTTTTGGTACTTTAGATGAGAAGTCTTTAAGAGATTCTATGGCACTATTAAAAGAACTCTCTTCTGGCAGCAAGCTTGTAGGTATTATTAGTCATAGAGAAGATCTAAAGGATAATATTAAAAAGCATGTAATTGTTACTAAGAACAAAACTGGCGGAAGCCATATAACTATTGATAATGGAATTTAATAGTAATAACAATTGCAGCCGAGGAGGTAACGAAATGTTACCAACTCGGCTGTTTGCTATTCACCCTTAAAATATTTCTCGGTTTGTTTATCAAATTCTGATACATATTCCTGATCCTGTCGCACTCGGAAAATATCATACTCCTTTGCAGCCTCTTGGTAGCCCACTGGCGGAATTTGGTTGCTTTCTTTGAATTTACACGGTAGCCGACGGCAATAATGGCATCGAGATTATAAAAATCCACCTTACGCTTCTTCTCGACACCGCCTTCATTTTGAACTAGTTCCATTTTGGAACTAGTTGATTCGCGATCTAATTCTTCCTCTTTATAGATATTTCCCAAATGTTTACTGATAGCTTGTGGACCAACATCGAACAATTCTGCCATAGACATTCTAGTAACCCAAAATGTTTCGTCCTTATATATTACGCTGACGCAGACATTGGTATCATCAATCTGATAGAGAACGATATCATGTTTTTGTTCCATTGACATCCCCTTTCTGAAATCTATGTTATGCATATAACAAGCATATTTATATGATATCTTTTATTTTTTCATATAGTGGATCAAGATTTTCGTTCTTCCATTCTTTGAATCATCTAATCAAATCTTTTAGAACCTGATCTGATACTGCAAATGATATCTATTCCACTTACATCCTCAGATGTTCCCTGATTCCTGCACCTTTCGGCTTCCGTTTTTATCAAATAATCCACAGTTTGCTTGCCATAATCATCTATTGAAAGATAGAGCTTAATGAGATCCATCAGTTCATCCTCTGTCGACCATTTCCCAAATTTTTCAATAGCTTCCGCTGATAGTGTAGCAGAAGAATCATCATCCGATTGTCCTAATATGTAATCTGTCCGAACATCAAACAACTCCGACAGTGTACATAGAGTTTCAAAATCAGGCTTCCTTTTGCCGACTTCCCACATAGCAACCGTACCCTTGGAAACTCCTAATTTTTCTGACAATGTAACCTGTGTATATCCATTTTTCTTACGCAATTCTTTTAATCTTGTTCCAAACATGCTATTTCTCCTATAATCACACAAAACACAAAGTTTATATTAGCACAAAATGTGAGAAAATAGAACTACTTTTACACAAATATACTATTTTCTGCAACATTATGTGAGATTTTATATTAACTTCTATATCCAACTATGCTAAAGACAAATTGTATTTAATGATATAGTTTGTCATAACCCCCACCTACGCTATTACTGTAGCAATCATATAATGATTGCTATGTAGGAGCCGCCCATAGCCGCCAGGCTATTCTCATGGCGGACTCTTCCCCAACGCTTAGAGGTAGGGGATTTCTCCGACTGAGTTAAAAAAAGGAGACCATCTTTGATATATTTATCAAATCTGATCTCCTAATTTCTATTTATTCTACAATTCCTTAGAATACTTCTTTTTTAGGCTTGTCATTAAGTCCACAATTCTATTCTTGGCATCAAAAGAATATGCATAACCATGTAGTGACTTAGCTTTTTGCATTAAAGCTTTAGAATTAGCCCATACTAAAATTGCTGATTTACCCTTACCATTTTTAGCTTCTTGAATAAGGTTAGCTGCAGCACTATTACCATCAAAAGCAATTACCATAGATGGACGACGTTCAAAGATTTCATAGTTGAAACTCTTATAAATACCCATTGCCTGTGCTTCTGTAGATACCCTTACCTTAACACCGGCCTTCTTAATTTTTTCAGCTTCATGTTTTGTAAGGACTGCAGGTACGAAAGAATATATTCTAAAATTCTTTTCATTATGTTCTAGAAGATACTTTTCATAACCTGAAATCTTGTGACCTATCACAAAGCAAACTTCCTCTGGGTTTAAGTATTCAAGCATTTCGTCAATCTGCTTTGTAGCATTGGCACTAAGCTTAGTAGCTCGGTTTTCTGTATTAAAGCTTCCACCTACTAAGACGATTGGGAATCTATCCCATGTAATTTCTTGAATCTGTTCCTTTAACTCCTTGTTAGAGTCATACTTAAGCTCACGCTTTGACTTATTAGATTTAATCTTAACTGTCTGCATCTTATCAAGTAAAACTTCCTCAAAATCCTTGTTCTTAACAAGTCTTTCAAAGGCTGCCTTCTTATCAGAATAGGCCTGCTGACTTTCTTCAATAATCTTCTTTTCGGCATCCTTCATAAGCTGCACTTCCCTTTCGGTTAGCCCAAGCATTTTCTTTAAAGACAATTCTTCTTCAATAGCATCTGTACCGTAAAGCGCAGCGCCATCAGTTCCCTGAACGCAGGCAATACCATTCTTTAAATACTGCTTTAAAGGATGTTTTTCTAGTGTATTTAAATTATTAAGTCGAACATTACTTGAAATCTGGAATTCTAGCACAACATCATTTTCAATTAACTGCTTTAGGGTATCCTTACCCTTCTTACTTGTAAGACTATAAGTGTAGAGTCCATGTCCAAGACGCATCTTTGGCATCTTCTGGCCAGGTTCAAGGGAATCCTTAACACACTCAATTGAGTGTGCAATGTTATCCTTCTGACTATCATTCTCACCAGCATGTACACGAATTACAAAACTTGGGTCAGCTGCAGCAATCTTAACTAATTCCTTAAATGCTGGCTTTAAAGTAATGATGTCGTTGATTTCTTCTCCAACAAAATCGCAACCTGCAACATATGGATCAAGGGCTGTAGCCTTTAAAACCTCAAGGTTTTGCTCAAGATAATTATCTGGAGTTACGGCATCCTTAATAATTGTAAGCGGAATTCTTCTCATAGCTGCAAGGAATCTAATCATTACGCCTGTTTCCTGATAGATACTTGGCATAACCTCATGTACCTGACGTAACATTTCAAGAGATTCATACTTTTTAACAAGGGTTGTATCACTGATTTCTGCATAAACAATTCCCTGTCTTTTATAGCTTCTTGCAATCCAAAGTAACTTATCCTGGAAAATTGTGTTGTGGCAATAAGCTGGATTTTCTCTATCACGAATCATCTGTGAAAGCGCTGCTCTTACATCTAAATCCGGTATCATATCCTTCTTAGCTAAACTTATCTTCTCTTCGCTTTCAACGCCCTTACAGAATACATATCGATAAATGTATACCTTCTCTAAGTTAGTAAATACAGCTTGTCCATCCTTAATAACTGCAAGAGAACCTCTGATTTTGACAATATTTTCCTCAGCATTATCCAAGTTGTTTAAAATTAGATCTGCAAAGTTTATAAATGTGTTGTCGTTGATTTTACGATCAAGATACTTGCCCTTAAGTTCTGATGTTACAAACTGTCTTGCTACCTTTTCTCTCTGCTCTTCTAATTTATCCCACTGACTCTTAGTCAATTTAAGGTCCAATTTCTTCACATAATAAAGCGGATATCTAATCTGATGAGCAATACCTAAGGCAATTAGCACATCACCTGTTAAATTACCGTTCATGTGAGTATGAAGGTCTGCTCTAAATTTTAAATCCTTACGAATAAAAGTCTCAAAAAGTGTCTTATCTAGTGGAAGTAGAGCCTCCTTTGACTGACTAAGTAAAGTCTTAGCAATTGCAGGTATTGTGGCCTTAACTTCAACACTTCCATCGGGAAAGATTCGCGCAATCTCAGTTTCTCCGAATTTGAAAATGTAATTCTCCTGATTGTTTCCATCAATAAAGCAAGGAACCTCGCCCTTTATAATGAGCATATCGTCCTCATCCTTAGATAAGTCCAAATCACAAATCTTGGCAATATTACGAATTAAGTTACCAGATGCGTGATTTGGTGTTTTTAAAATGTAGTAGATTCTATCTAAATCTTTATACAGATTTACGATAATATCTTTCTCTTTATCAAGAAAAAACCATGTAAAATATGTCATCTTGTAAACCTTTCTATAATCTAAAATTAATCCATTACAATATCAGTAACTTCGGCTCTTATTACCTTTACTAAATCCTTAGGATCTAGCTCAAGTGTTAAGCCTACTCGACCACCGCTAATATAGATTTTATCGTAATCTAAGCAACTACTATGGATTACAGTTTTAAAATTTTTCTTCATACCAAGTGGGCTACAGCCACCTCTAATATAACCTGTAAGTGCAGTTAAATCTTTAACGTGAATTAACTCTACATTCTTCTCACCCACAGCTTTAGCGGCCTTCTTAAAATTTACTTCTAGTGCTACTGGAATCACAAAAACATAGTGTTCTCCTGACTTTCCAACAGCAACTAAAGTCTTAAAACTTCTATCTGGGTCATGACCTAGAATCTCGGCTGAATGTACACCATCTGTAAATTCCTTAGCATCATAGGTCTCTTCTGTATATGCAATTTTATTTTTTTCCAAAAAACGCATAGCGTTTGTCTTTGCTTCTTTAGCCATTATATCACTCCTTATATATATTATGATATCATATCATATTATTTTTAAGATAAAAGAGCATTTATTCTTTTTTTATTAAACATTGTAACAAATTTAATAGTATTCTTCCAGTTAATCTCAGTTTAAACAAAAAACCGAATTTAGATTTTCAAATCTAAATCCGGTTTCTATATTTCTATTATCTTTATCTTACAAATTTTCCTTAAAAAAGCCATATAACAAGTGCAAAAACAATAACTGCAAATAACAAATATGCAATTGATTCTATGACTTTTTTCTTAATTTCTTTTTCTTTATCTAAACATATTCTTACAACAACTACAAACACAAGTAAAAGCATCAATAGCC
The DNA here is from genome assembly GCF_016290755.1 of Lachnospira sp. Lineage (NCBI taxonomy): Bacteria > Bacillati > Bacillota > Clostridia > Lachnospirales > Lachnospiraceae > Lachnospira > Lachnospira sp. Next base: position 14,426 of record NZ_JAEEVD010000014.1, on the reverse strand, counting down.
CAACAGCTCTATGTGATAAGATAATATGTTTTTTATTTGCTATAAACATAAAAACTAGAATTGATAAATATATCAAATCAAATATTCCACTTATTACTCTTCTCTTCATGTATTTTATCTCCTTATTTAATCGTTTGTTAGTACTAACAAAAGTAAGTTTAAACTATTTAAAGAGCTATGTCAACTATTATAATTTATTTTATTAAAAAAAAGACAAACCAATATGCTCCCTGTCAAGTAGACAAGATAAATAACCAAATCTACTTAAGGGGGATCATATCAATTTTGTCTCTTTTTTCAAATTTATTATAATAACAATCTCTTATTTAGCAAAATTACAGCAAGCAAGTAAAACAAGCATCTCTGTAATCTTTTCCATAGATTCTACGCATACATATTCATAAATACCATGGAAGTTATGACCTCCTGCACAAAGGTTTGGACAAGGTAAGCCCTTATATGAAAGTGCTGCACCATCTGTACCACCACGAATTGGAACTACCTTAGGCACTACATCTAACTTCTTGAAAGCTTCAACTGCACCATCTACTAAGAACATATAATCTGGCTCAACCTTTTCTCTCATGTTGTAGTATGTATCTGAAATATCAGCTGTTACTCTGCCTTCGCCGTACTTCTGATTTAAGAAGCTTGCAACTGACTTAAGTAATTCCTTCTTAGCTTCAAACTTAGCTCTATCATGATCTCTTACAATATACTGTAACTTAGCTTCGCTTGTGTTACCCTCCATGCTAATAAGATGAATGAAGCCTTCGTAACCTTCTGTGTATTCTGGCTTTTCATTCTGAGGTAACATTTTCTCAAATTCCATAGCAATTGAAGCTGCGTTAACCATCTTGTTCTTAGCTTCACCTGGATGAACATTTCTACCAGCCACCTTAATTACTGCAGCTGCAGCGTTGAAGTTTTCAAACTCGATTTCTCCAAGAGCACCACCATCAACTGTATATGCAAAATCTGCACCGAATCTTTCTAAGTCAAAGTGTGCTGTACCAACACCGATTTCTTCATCTGGTGTGAAGGCAATAGCAATTCTACCATGCTTTCTTTCTGGATGATTGATGATTTCGCTAGCCATTGTCATGATTTCTGCAATACCTGACTTATCATCAGAACCAAGTAGTGTTGTACCATCTGTAACTATAAGTGACTTTCCCTTGTAATCAAGTAATTCTGGAAAATCTACTGGACTCATCTTAATGTCCTTTTCCTTATTTAAAATGATTTCGCTTCCATCATAGTTTTCAATTGTTCTTGGCTTAACATCCTTACCACTAGCATCTGGTGCTGTATCCATGTGTGAAATAAAACCAAGAGTCTTAGTATTCTCTGGGTCATTAGCTGGGATGTGACCGTAAACATAGCAATACTTCTCATCAAGATAAGCATCCTCGATACCCATCTCAAGCATTTCCTTTTGTAACATTCTAGCAAGATCAAACTGTCTAGCTGTACTAGGGCTTGTCTGGCTTTCATCATCTGATGTAGTGTGAACACTAACATATCTTAAAAATTTCTCGATAACTTCTGACATATATTCTCCTGCCTTTATATAAATAAATGTTTTTGCCCCATGATTATAGCACATTTACTTATAGTTATAAACTCTGCATTCATAGGGCCTTAGATTTGAAAAACATTATACTTTTTATTAAATTTATTTACATCTAATATTATATATGTTAAAATAAATTATAATATATTTTTATTTAAAAAGGAGGATATTATGAAAAAAATTAAACTTTTTACTTTTTTATCATTATTAGTTATTATTATTGTATTTTTTAATTCTCGTACAACAAAAGCTGAAACCTATAATAATTTGAACGTAAGTAGCTTATCTATATCGTCTGATTATGACGATTATGCAAAAGAAGTTTATTTACAACATTTAAATGTATTAATAAAAACTGGAGATTTAAAACATTCTATTTCAAATTATTATCTTGGACATCCATTTACAGTTTTCAATGTTACCAACGATAACTATAATGCTTGTTATCCAATTATTTCTAATATGGATAAAAAAATCGAAGCTATATTGGAAATAAATTATGATACTTCCTTTTCAGCATCAATGTCTATTTCTTTTTCTAAGGAATTAAATCAATTCGTTTCAGATTACAGTGGAAATTATGCATTTATTTCAGATGGTATTAATCTATATGCTTATAATGAAACACAATTAATTAAAATTTACAGTATGTTTGATAATATCAATTTTTTAGATATAAACACTGTTAAAAACTCATCGTTCGACTATAATAATACTTCATTGCTTAATTATAACGATTTGCTTAATAAATTAAATGTTACCTATCAACCTCAACGTTACAATTTAACAGGTATAGATCGTCCGTCATCATATAAAACCATTAATGTTAAAGGGGTAAGTCAAGTTGATGACACTTGTTGGGCAGCTACATGTGCAGCTCTAATTAATTATTATAAAAATACAAATTTATCCTGCCTAGATGTTTCCAAATATGTTTATGGAGATAATTGGGATAATGGTGGAACATGGACAGAAATTAAAAAAGCATATAACCATTGGAATCTTTATCCTAAACAAACAGGACCTATAAGTTTTACACAAATTAAAAACAATATTAATAATAACAAACCCATGCATTTAGGTTTAACAAAACATTCTGTTGGATTAATCGGTTATGAATATTGGAATAGTTCTAATAAGATACTTATTTTATTAGAACCAAATGGTGGTAGACACAGTAGTGTTTCATTAAATGCTAATGGGAATTTTTCATATGAGCTAGGAGGGAAATCAAGATCATGGATTTACACAAGATACTTCTAAAGCTATCTATTATAGCAATGATATTAAGTATAACTGCTTGTTCTACTTCGGTTAAATATAGCTCAATCTTCCCAAGAAATGAGAAGGGTTATCCAAAAGCAAACTGTCTTATAATTAATAAAACTGTCTACACTATTGGTGATATCTCTTTAAATCATTTTGATCAAAAAAAATACGAAGTTAACATTTCCCGCGAAAGCCTTAAAAATAACACCCTTACTGTTGTTTTACCTACCATGTACGTAATTAACACTTGGATAATCTCTGACTCTAATGACTATAAAGTCATAAATACTGACATAGAAGAATGTTACATTAAAGGGGTTGTCCCAGAAGGTCCCTCATCTGATCTACAAATTTTTAAGATTGAGATTTCAGATAATTGCCAATCAATTTCCTTTAAATGGACCAATGTTAATTATATGAAGGAAGATTTTGAGAAAATTGAAGAAGATTCATTATTATTAATAAATATAAACTAAAATAAAGAGATGAAAATTGTTTTACATGCAATTTTCATCTCTGTTAGTTTATTACTCATACTTATAAACTCTACATTCATAGGGCCTTAGAATATCTAATCTGTGTCCATCCTCGTAATTACTAAGTTTAAGCTCGCCCTTTAAGCCTACATATTCTTCTGGCATTTTATAGCTTATATGTTTCCCTTTTAAATTGCAGATTATTAAAAACTTTTCTGAAGATAATGTTCTTTCATAAGTATATACATTTTTATCCTTAGGAAAATATTCCTTGTAGTCACCCCATATAAGTGCGTCGCTATCTTTCCTTAATTTAAGGGCTTTTCTATAGAAATTTAAAATACTCTTTTCATCCTCTTCCTGGGCTTTCACATTTATCTTCTTATAGTTAGGATTTAAGTAAAACCAAGGTTTCACCGTAGAGAAGCCAGCATATTTTCCATCAGACCACTGCATTGGTGTTCTAGCGGAATCCCTTGAACCTTCGCCAATATAGTAAAGACGCTGGGATTTTGACTTCTTAGTATGGAAGGTCATGTATGCATTTTTAGAGGAAATATCCTCATACTTATCGATGGAATTTAAGCGGAGGTTAGTCATTCCAATTTCCTGTCCTTGATAAATAAAAGGGCATCCTTGAAGGAAAATGTAACTAGCAGCTAAACTTGTAGCACTCTCCCTCCACATCTTCTCACTACCATATCTACTAACAACCCTTGGATGATCGTGATTTTCAATATACACACAATTCCAAGATTTGCCATTCATGGCGTACTGCCACTTAGAAAAGGCCCTCTTGTATTTCACCACATTAAATGGTCGTCTAATAAAATCCGAGAGGAAATTGTCAGCATTCATGTAATCAAAGGTAATTACCATATCTAAAGACTTCGTATCCCCAGTTAAATAAGGCATTGCCTTATCTGGGCCTGTCATTGGCATCTCACCCATTTGGAAGCAATCGTAATCCTCGCAGACTTCTCTAAATTCCTTCATATACTCATGAATATGTGGGCCATGCTGAGTGTAGCGAAGACCATTAATCATTGGAAGTTCAGGGTATCCATTAGGAAGTCCCTCCACTTTTGATATAAAAGCAATGGAATCTTCTCTAAATCCATCCACTCCTAAATCAAGCCAAAAGCGCATAATATCCTTAATTTCCTCACGAACCCTTGGATTATCCATATTTAGATCAGGCTGTTTCTTGGCAAAAAAATGTAAATAGTACTGACCTCTTTCTTCGTTATATTCCCAAGCTTTCCCTTCAAAAAGCGAATTCCAATTATTAGGAAGTTTTTTATGTCCATTTTTATCAATTTTTCCGTCACGCCAAATATAGTAATCCTTATAAGGGTTGTCTTCTCCACCCTTGCAACTTTCCTTAAACCAAAAATGTTCATCAGATGTGTGATTAATTACTAAATCCATTATGACCTTCATGCCTAGTTCATGAGCTTTATTTAAGACTTTTTTAAACTGCTCTAAATCCCCGTAGTCTGGATGAATGTCCTTATAGTCTGAAACATCATAGCCATAATCTGCATTTGGCGATGGATAAATTGGCGAAAACCAAATTCCATCAATTCCTAAAGACTTGATATATTCTAGCTTGTCATAAACGCCATATAAATCTCCAATTCCATCCCCGTTGCCATCTGCAAAAGAACGAATCCATATCTGATAAAAAGCCATGTTCTTAAACCAATTATTATCCATATTTATCCCCTTTATAGTAAATTTAGCGTGCTTTAATAAGCCTACGGCTTTCTCTGAATTTTAGCACTATATACATTTTCACAAAAACAAATTACTAACTACATTATACTAACAATATTAAATAAATACAAGAATCCGGCGCTAGACTTGCGAGCGTGTCTTGACAATATACATCCATACAAAAGTGTGTTAAAATATTATCTAGAATTCACATTGTGTTAATATTTATGTGCTAAATTAAATAATAGGGTGTTATTACAATAAATAATAGATAATAAACAATGAATTTTGGAGGTTTTTTATGTTACAAAAGGACTTTTTATGGGGTGGCGCAACAGCTGCAAATCAGTGCGAAGGTGGTTATAACAAAGGAGGCCGCGGCCTTGCTTTAGTTGATGTGGTTCCTGCTGGCAAGAACAGATTCCCAGTTGCTCTTGGCAAGCTATCATATAAGGATTTACCGGCTGATAGTTTTTATCCAGGCAGAGAGGCCATCGATATGTATGATCACTACATCGAGGACATCCGCCTTTTCGCTAAGATGGGCTTTAAGTGCTACCGTTTTTCAATGTCATGGTCTAGAATTTTCCCTAATGGTGATGAAAATGCACCTTGCGAGGAAGGCCTTAAATTCTATGACGAAATCATTGACGAGATGCTTAAAAATGGCATCGAGCCAGTTGTTACTATCTGCCATTTTGATGCGCCAATCGGTCTTTTGGAAAAGTTTGGTGGTTGGAAGAGTCGTCAAATGATTGATAGATACTTGGCTTATTGCGAAGCTATTTTCACAAGATTCAAGAATAAGGTTAAATACTGGATTACCTTTAACGAAATCAACATGATTCTTCATCTTCCATTCATGGGCGCTGGCCTTTCTTTTAAGGAGGGTGAAAATGAAACTCTCATCAAGTATCAGGCTGCCCATTATGAGCTTGTTGCTTCCGCTGCAGCTACAAAGCTTGCACATAGCATTAACCCTGATTTCATGATTGGTTGTATGCTTGCTGCCGGAAATTACTATCCATATAGCTGCGATCCTGATGATGTTATGGATTCAATTCTTAAGGATAGAGAAAATTATTTCTTCATCGACGTTCAGTCTCGTGGTTACTATCCAAGCTACGCTCTTAAGTTCTTTGAGCGTGAGGGCATTAACCTTGATATGACAGTTGAAGATGATAAGCTTTTAAGAGAGAATACTGTTGATTACATTTCCTTTAGTTACTACTCTTCTCGCCTTACAAGTGCTAATCCAGAATTAACAGATAAGACTGCTGGAAATGTATTTGCAACTCTAAAGAATCCACATCTTAAGGCTTCTGAATGGGGCTGGCAGATTGACCCAGTTGGTCTTCGAATCACACTTAACAGCATTTATGACAGATACCAGAAGCCTATGTTTATTGTAGAAAATGGACTTGGTGCTAAAGATACCGTTATTAATACAGAAACTGGCAAAGAGCTTACTCCAGGAACTGAAGAATTTAGAGAAGCTGTTAAAGCTGGCAAGGCTAGCGTTAATGATGATTACAGAATTGCATATCTTAAGGCTCATGTTCAGGAACTTATGAAGGCTGTGGAAATTGATGGCGTTGAACTTCTTGGTTACACTCCTTGGGGTTGTATCGATTTAGTTTCAGCTTCAACTGGTGAAATGAGCAAGCGTTACGGCTTTATCTATGTTGATAAGGATGATGAGGGAAAGGGCGAATTAGCTAGATTCCCTAAGAAGTCTTTTGATTGGTATAAAGAAGTAATTGCTAGTAATGGTGAATGTACTAGAGAATAAGATTGTACTAGAGAATAAGATTGCGATAGAATTTTTAAAATGAATGTAAATCCGGCACATGGTAGAAATTAACCATGTGCCTTCTTTTATGACTTGGATGGTGGCTTTAGAATCTGAGGTCGCAGAAATATATATTATTTTTTCTTTTCGTCAGATAGATGATACATTTTATCTGACAAAACAAAAATCAGATGGTAATCAGATGGTTTTTCATTATGCTTATAAAAACAAAATCTGAGTATGTTTTTGTCGGTTTTTGCATAAAATCCGGGTGTCGGTTCGGCGGGGTTGCATAAAATCCGGGTATCGGTTCGGCGGGGTTGCATAAAAATGTGTTGTTATTTCTTTTCGTCAGATAAATGATATCATCTATCTGACGAAATAAAAAAAGACATACCTTTCTCTGACACATTTTTAAAAAAATACAAATCAAAAAGTTTGAAGCCTCTACAAACACGAATAATTAAAAACAAAAATGAGGCAGTAGGAAATTTCCCACCGCCTCAATAATTAAGAAAGATAGATAGTTAGCTTATTCATTGAATACCTTGTAGAGATCCTTGTAGCCTTTGGTATTCATTGTTAAATGTCTTGGAAGACCGTCTACCATCATAGGAGTATAGTCACCCTGAATTAATGGCTTTAGATAACTTACAAATTCATCTGTAACGTAGTCTCCATCCTTGTTGATCCACTCACGTGGTACAACCTTTTCGCCGTTGGCGATTCTATGAACATCATAAACACCAGTTGTAGACTGGTATGGATCATCTGATAATCTATCAATAACTACCATCATTCCTGATAAGCCTTCATCTGCAGCCTTAATTGCTGCACCACCAACCATGAAAGCTTCGTTGATGTCAATTCGGCTTGCAAGATGTGAAGCTGAACGCTGTAATGTAGAAAACTCTACAGAACGTGTCTTGCAGCCTAACTTTTCATGAATATAATTTGCAAGATAAGCAGCTGTTCCTGTCATTTGGATATGGCCAAATGCATCTTTAGTTGAAGAGCCTGCTGAGAACTCACAAATATATTTTCCTTCTTTATTCTTGATACCTTCTGATACTGCCGCTACTACAATGTCCTTTTTCTTCAAAAGTGTTTCTACCTTCTTAGTAAACTTTTCAATATCAAATGGAATCTCTGGTAAGTAAATCAAGTCTGGACCGTCGCAATCTTCAGCCTTTGAAAGTGCTGTTGCACCTGTAAGCCAACCTGCGTTTCGTCCCATAACTTCAATAACTGTTACATTTTTCTTCTTATAAGAGAAACCAAGACAGTCACGAATTACTTCCTTTGTAGATGTGCCAATGTACTTAGCAGCACTGCCGTAACCTGGAGTGTGATCTGTAAGTGCAAGGTCATTATCAATTGTCTTTGGACAACCAATGAATCTTTGCTTAGCTCCTGTAAGGATTGCGTAATCAGATAGCTTCTGAATTGTATCCATTGAGTCGTTACCGCCGATATAGATTAATACTTCAATATCCATCTTATCTAGTAGATGGAAAATTTTTTCATAAACCTCTTTATCTTCGTGAATAGCTGGTAACTTATAACGACAAGTTCCAAGGAATGCTGATGGTGTTCTCTTTAATAATTCTAAGTCGAGTTCGTTCTTTACGTATTTTGACATGTCAACATACTGCTCATCAAGGAAACCTTGAATTCCATAACGCATACCATATACCTTATTAAATCCTCTATCCATTGCAGTCTTGAAAACCCCAGCAAGACTAGAATTGATAACGGCTGTAGGGCCACCAGATTGGCCAACTAATACATTACCCTTCATATAATGTACCTCCCCTATATATAATTTTACAAAAATCTCTTTAAGTAAGTATATCATAAATAAAATTATTTGAATAGAGTTTTTTTAGTGTTGGTATTATTTTTTTGTCGATAGTAGGCTGTTTGGGGAAAATTGGGATTCTATTGGAGGATTTGTAGGGAGAATTATGTTTTTATTGGAGGATTTGCAGGGGGAATTTTGACTTTTTTACTTGTATGCTTAATTTATAGCCACTGGCTACTTATAAGATTTCTTTGTTTCCTAGGAGATTTTTGGCTATAAGGGAGGATATCTCTTCTTTTAGCCACACAAATTTTGATTTCTTCCATGGCGTCTCACTAGTTCTGTGCTTTTTCCACGTCAACACTCAAGAAAAGTCACAAAGGTTTTTGATTTCTTCTGTTAATTCCGGAAATCTGTTGACTATTCTTCAGGTATCACTAAATTACAGGCACAAAGGAGAAATTTCCGATGTTTCCAACTTGCTTAATTTTAATGCGGGATGTGGCTGTTTCCCGGATTGATGGTGAGAATAGGCACACACGGAGAAAAATACTGGATTAAAAAAAACAAAAGCGGACCATAAACCATGTCAACAACAAAAGCGGCAAAATGATTGCTCATTCTACCGCTTAAATCCGCTTATTTCTTTAGTTTCTGAAATCTCTAAACCATCTTACTTGTCTAGAGCTTCCTAAATCCCACAAATCTTTCTCTAGCCCAAAACCTCGGACTCGTTATGTTTCATCTCATCTAGGAAATCTCTATATTCTTCGCCATTTACTGGGATGCGTACCTTCTTGCCTTTAAAGGCTGAGAGGTAGGCGCCGCAGGTAAGCTCTAAAGTATTGATGCCATCTTGACCGTTAGTTATAGCCATATCTTCCTTTGCATCAGTTTCTTGATTCGCTGTGCTATGAGCCTTATTAATTCTTGCAATAACTGTCTCGCCAAAATTTTCTAGCACCTTGCGGTATGGCTCGTCACCAGTTTCTGATACTAAATCTATCTCTTCGTAGTCTTCAGATAATTCCTGAGTTGAGGAGCAAGTTGCATTTTTAGAATACTCCTCAAGATCCCTTGAGAAGCGCCAAATTCTTAGCTTGTCATCATCAATTCTTATATGGCCCTTAGTTCCGCTAATTTCAATGTATCTTTCTTTGTGAGCCTCACCTGTTGAGAGAATAAAAACGCCTGTCATACCATTTTCATAATTAAAATTAATAATTGCCTCGTCATCAACGATAAAGTCGTTGTATTTACCCCAGTTGATGAAGGCACCAACTTCCTGAGGCATACCAAAAAGCCACTGCCACATATCAAGTAGGTGCTGGCCCTGATTAATAAGAGCACCACCACCCTCGCCTTGCCAGCTGCTTCTCCACTCGCCAGACGCATGATAAGATCTAGTTCTATAGTAGCCTGTATCGATTTGTCTAACAGCCTGGATGCGACCAATTTCACCACTGTCTATCATTTGCTTAAGCTTTATAAAACGTGAATATGTTCTTTGATGGAAAATGAGTTCGTAAACCACATCTGCAAACTTACTTTCAGAATACATCTGTCTTGCACTTATGACATCAATTCCCGCTGGTTTCTCACAAAGCACGTGTTTACCGGCTCTAAAGGCTCTAATTGCTGTATCTGGATGGAGCTTGTGAGGTGTTGTGATTATGATGGCATCGAAGGCTGTCATTGCATTTTCATAAAGCTCATTCTCGTTACGGTAGAGCTTGACCTCGCCTTTATCTACAACGCCATCACAGTTCTCATTAAGCCACTGCGCAGCCTGACCCGATCTTGTGCAGACACAAGCCAAAGATAAAGTTTTTATTTCCCCGCTTAAAATCATCTTGGCATAGCGCTTACCCATGTGACCTAAACCTATTATTGCTACTTTTATCATGATTTCCTCCCCCTTTTATTTAAGTGAATAAATTCGTAAATACAAAAATCCCACAGCACTAGCTGTATGCATTAATGCTGTGGTCTATAATTCTATTATACAAAAATTTAATGAAAATTAAAGAGCTTTCTTGATTGCTTCGTATAAATCATCATATTCCTCGAAAGCCTGAAGTTCTGGGTATTCAGCCTTGATTGCATCTGTAGATCTAAAGAGGAAACCTGCCTTAGATGCCTTAATCATGCCTAAATCGTTGTGGCTGTCACCTGAAGCGATTGTTTCAAAGCCAACTGACTGTAAAGCCTTAACTGTTGAGAGCTTTGACTGTTCGCAACGCATCTTAAAGCCTGTGATTTCACCATTTTCTGCTACTTCAAGAGTATTACAGAAAATTGTAGGTAAACCAAGCTTCTCCATAAGAGGCTTTGCAAACTGTGTAAATGTATCGCTAATAATAATAACCTGTGTGAGTTCTCTAAGGTCATCAAGGAACTTCTTAGCACCTGGAAGTGGATCAATCTTAGCGATTGTTTCCTGGATTTCCTTAAGGCCAAGGCCATGCTCCTTTAAGATGCCAATTCTATACTTCATTAGCTTGTCATAATCTGGTTCGTCTCTTGTTGTTCTCTCTAGTTCAGGGATATTTGTTTCCTTTGCAAATGCGATCCAAATCTCAGGAACAAGTACACCCTCAAGGTCTAAACAAACAATATTCATGTCACTCATTTTCTTACTTCCTTCCTACATTCCTAAAGCCGCCATAAAGCTTTGGGTTATGTTTTAAAAATATTGCGGACAAATGTTTTTCTGTCGCGGACATTTAAAATTATATCATAGAAAAAAGATAATAGAAACTGAATTTTGAAAATGTATTGCAGAAATTTTCATCGTGTGTGCACGATAAATTTCTTTATTTTTATCGTGTAGATACGATAATTTTATGTGATTTTGTCGTGTAAAGACGATAATTTTGCTTAATTTTATCGTGTAGAGACGATAATTTTACTTGATTTTATCGTGTATAGACGATAAAATAATATATAAGAGGTGATGTTATTATGAATAAAAATATAATTAAACAAGTGATTCTAGAGCAACTAGAAGTCATTGAAGAAAGCACTATTATAGACAGAAACTACCGTTTCGAAAAAAATATGAATTATATTTTGGTGGGACTTCGTCGTGCTGGAAAATCCACCTTACTTTATAAGATTGCAAAAGATCTTATTAAATCAGGTGTTGACTGGTCTCAGATTATTTATGTCAATTTCGAGGATGATAGATTGTTCGGTTTTCAAAAGGAAGATTTTAACGACATTGTGGAAGTAGCCTATGAACTGGCCGAAGGCAAGGAAATCTACTACTTCTTTGACGAGATACAGATTGTTGATGGCTGGGAACATTTTGCAAGACGAATGGCCGACCAGAAAAAGCATGTCTACATTACTGGCAGCAACGCCAAGATGCTAAGTTCTGAGATGGAAAAAGTCCTTGGAGGCCGCTATTTATCTAAGATGATTATGCCTTTTTCCCTAGCTGAGGTCCTTGACTATTTAGAAATCGACCACTCCAACAAGGCACTTTTAACTAGTTCTAAACTTGCCAAGATTAAGAATGCGACTAGTAACTATATCAATTTCGGAGGCTTTGCAGAAGCACAACATTTGCTAGACAAAAGAGAATATATCAAGAGCGTTTACGAAAAGGTGCTTCTTGGGGACATTTCCGAACGTGAAAATATCAAGAATCAAACTGCCCTCCGCCTTATGGTTAAGAAAATCGCAGAAACTGTCATGCACGAAATCAGCTTTAACAAGCTTGCCGGCAACATTAAGGCAACTGGCATAAAGACCTCGACAGATTCCATGATTGAGTACACAAGTTACGCAGAGAGCGCATTTTTACTGTTTAGAACAAGAAATTATGTGAATAAGTTTTCAAAGAAGGAGAGCACTCCAAGATTTTACTTCTATGATAATGGCCTGCTCAATCTCTTCCTGGTAGACAAGGCTTCCGCCCTTCTTGAAAATGTGGTTGCTTGCCATTTAAAGCGCCTCTACGGGGAGGATGTCTATTACTTTAAGTCAAGTAAAACTGGCATTGACGTGGATTTTTACCTTCCTCAAAAGCAGTGCGGGGTGCAGGTTTGCTATAACCTAGAATCCGCTTACGAGCGAGAAACTAAGAACCTTTTTGATTTTATGGATAAATCTGAAAATGTATCGCGACTTATAATTGTGACTCACGATGAAGAAGGCACTATAACCGAGGGGAATAAGACGATAGAGGTTATTCCAGTTTATAAGTTTTTACTTATGAATTAAAATTATTACTTTTTTCAAATCCCATGATTTTATAATAAATTCATGGGATAATATTCTAAAATGTTGATGCATGGACATTTTAACTTTCTAAAATGTTGATTGACGGACATTTTTTCTTTCCAAAATGTTGATTGATGGACATTTTTTCTTTCTAAAATGTTGATGTTTAAGAAGAAACACATCATTTCCATAAAAAATGTCGTGTAGACACGATAATTTCTCTTGATTTTATCATGCAGACACGACATTTTTATTAATTATAAAAGTATGTATTGTTTATCTAGTTTCTAAAGTAATTCCTTACCTGAACCCCAGGCATCTCCTACCTTTTCACCAAGCACGTGGTATGCATTATTAAATGGATCAAAGGCGATTGGTGCTACCTTTGCAATGTCGACCTTGTCCTCTGTGAGTGCTGCTTCGTCAACGCTTACATTTACAATTTCACCCTTGAGGATGCAACTATCATGGTCGAAGCTCTTGAGCTTGCATTCAAGGCACACTGCGAGTTCGTTGATAATTGGAGCATTTACTAATTCGCTCTTTGTAGCTGTGAAGCCTGCTTTTGAAAATTTATCTTCAGTCTTATTTCCTGAAGAAATACCTACGTAATCACAGCCGGCAACGTGAGCTGCGTCAGCCATGCTAATTGTGAAAGCGCCTGTCTTTTCAAAATTTTTGCAAGTCTTATGTCCTACTGAAAGGCAAAGTGTAATCTCATTAGATTCACTGATTCCGCCCCAAGCTGCATTCATTGCGTTTGGGACTCCATTTTCATCATAAGTTGCAATAATCCACACAGGCTGTGGAAGTGTAAGTGGCTTTGCGCCAAAATTCTTTCTTGCCATAAAAGCCTCCCTAATTGATTGAATAAATTTTAATTGGATTAAATCTATTATATAACTTATTTCAAAAAATTGGTATAAAGAAAGAATAAAATTATAAATCTAATAGTTTTCTAAAATGTTGATGTTATCACATAAACGTTGAATGGAGCTAAGCACACGCTTAGCTCCACCCTATTCCAGTATCAATTCTACTATTCACTTATATTTCTAGCTATTTTTTTCATTGAGAATCTTTTCAAATTCTTCCTTTGAGATTGATAGATTATTAGCGGCCTGCTCAACTGTTATTATTCCAGTTTGAACAAGTTTTACTAATGTCATTATCTGCCCTTCTTCGATTCCTTCTTTTAAACCGATTTCATGCCCTTCTTCGATTCCTTCTACCTTCCCAGCTTCATGACCTAAATCATATTCACTCTCTTTTATAGCGTCGATTATCTCCTCATCGGTACATTCAAATATGCACATTTCATATACCTCATTTCTATGCTTTAACAAATACTCCCGTAACACGTTTTCATCGATGCACTCATCAATCGCCTTGTTGATTGCATCTTCTAACTTTATATTCATTTTAACATATTTTCTTATCTTAGCAACATAGATAGTATAATCATTTAGCTTCTTACACGCACTCATCAGGTTCATGTTATAACCCTGATTAATATTTAGAACCAGAACTTTTAATTCTAGCGCTGGTTCCTTTGTTTTT
>NZ_JAEEVD010000102.1:0-2807 GCF_016290755.1 Lachnospira sp. | reverse complement strand
CTGTTTGGTGGACATCAGAAGAATATCCAAACGATAACCATCCAGCTTCACAGGAAGCTTGGGAGGCATGCAAGAAGTTAGCAGTTGAAGAACTTTCAGGTAAGAAGTTATATGTAGTTGATGGTTTCTGTGGAGCTAATGAAGGAACACGTCTTGCAGTTCGTTTCATCATGGAAGTAGCTTGGCAGGCACATTTTGTTAGAAACATGTTCATTAAGCCAACAGCTGAAGAAGAAGCTAACTTCGAACCAAACTTTGTAATCTACAATGCTTCAAAGGCTAAGGTTACTAATTACAAGGAATTAGGACTTAATTCAGAAACAGCTGTTTTATTTAACGTATCTAGCCGTGAGCAGGTTATCCTTAACACATGGTACGGTGGAGAAATGAAGAAGGGTATGTTCTCAATGCAGAACTACTTCTTACCACTTAATGGTATGGCTTCAATGCACTGTTCAGCTAATACAGATATGGAAGGTAAGCACACAGCTATCTTCTTTGGTCTTTCAGGTACAGGTAAGACAACTCTTTCAACAGATCCTAAGAGATTATTAATTGGTGATGATGAACATGGTTGGGATGATAATGGTGTATTCAACCTTGAAGGTGGTTGCTATGCTAAGGTTATCGGTCTTGATAAGGAATCAGAACCAGATATTTACAATGCAATTAAGAGAAATGCTCTTTTAGAGAACGTTACAGTTGATGCTAATGGTAAGATTGATTTTGATGATAAGAGTGTTACAGAAAATACTCGTGTATCATATCCAATTGATCATATTGATAAGATTGCACAGAAGGTTAACAAGATTTCTTCTGGTCCAGATGCAGATAACGTAATTTTCCTTTCTGCAGATGCTTTCGGAGTACTTCCTCCTGTATCTATTCTTACACCAGAGCAGACAAAGTATTACTTCCTTTCAGGATTTACTGCTAAGCTTGCTGGTACAGAAAGAGGTATTACAGAACCTACACCTACATTCTCTGCTTGCTTCGGTCAGGCTTTCCTTGAGCTTCACCCAACAAAGTATGCTGAAGAACTTGTTAAGAAGATGGAAAAGAGCGGTGCTAAGGCTTACTTAGTTAACACAGGTTGGAATGGTACAGGTAAGAGAATTTCTATTAAGGATACTCGTGGAATCATTGATGCAATCCTTTCAGGTGATGTATTAAAGGCTCCAACTAAGAAGATTCCTTACTTCGACTTCGAGGTTCCTACAGAACTTCCAGGTGTTGATCCTGCAATTCTTGATCCAAGAGATACATATGCAGATGCAGCTGAATGGGAAGCAAAGGCTAAGGATCTTTCTGAGAGATTCATTAAGAACTTCAAGAAGTACGAGACAAATGAATCTGGTAAGGCTTTAGTTGCAGCTGGTCCTCAGTTATAATTTGATTTATTATTGAAAGATATATAGTTGTGAATTTTGCTCCACTAGGATATTTCCTAGTGGAGTTTTTTTATGCGTAAATGTGTATTTCATTTCACAAAAAGTTCACTTTACAATATATTAGTACTAATATACTATAAATACAACAAGAGGCTAATTAATAGGCAGAAAAACATTTTTAAAGAAGGATTATAAATTTGGAGGTATCTTATGAGTGGAGTATCAAGTGTAACTAGTTCAAGTAACTATTACAGCTCTATTGCATCAGGTGTTTCATTACAGTCAGCAGCAGATGGCGCAGCGGAATTAGCTATATCAGAGGCCGCTGAGGCACAAGTTAATTCCTATGATGTAGGAAGTTCTAACGTAGAATCAGCAGTATCGGTGCTTAATATTGAAGATGCTGCCCTAGAAGGTATTACAGACTATTTACAGCAAATTAGGGAGCTATCAATTCAAGCTTCAAACGATACCCTTTCATCAACAGAGAAGGCTGCTATTCAAGAAGAGATTAATCAATTAAAAGAAGGTATTACAGACATTGCAGATACAACTAACTACAATGGCATTTCACTCCTTGATGGAAGCAAGGACGATTTAAATGTGGCTACAGATGGAAATGGTTCTACAGCTACAGTTTCAACATATAATTCGACTCTAGAAGCCCTAGGAATTGCTGATTATGACGTAACAGGAGACTTTGATATATCAGACATTGATGCTGCCTTAGAGACAGTTTCTAGTATGCGTTCAGAAACAGGTGCAACAACTAATAGTATGTCCCATATTACAGTCTATAACAGCATGGCTTCATATAACCAGTCAAGGGTTTTAAGCCAGTTGCAGGATACAGATTATTCTGAGGCAGTAAGTGAGATGAAAAAGCAGGCTGTTTTAGACACCTATAAGCTTATGATGCAAAAGAAGCAGCAAGAAGACGAGAAGGAAAAGGCTAATATAGTCTTTCAGTAACATTTTATAAAAACTTTATTTACTATTTGTTCATAAAATGTTATTCTAGCCAAGTAAGAAATTTTTCTGAAAGGTAGAGAATATGGTAGACAGTCGTAATTTTAAGAATTTAAATTCAACTAACAGAAGCGGTAAGGGTTCATCAAGTTTAAAGAAGAATCAGTGGGTTCCTTTTGTAATTATCGTTATTTTAGCAGTTGCATTAATTGCGCTAAATTACCTTATGATGGACATTTTACAGTGGGCTAATGACTCAGCTGCAAGCCAGACTGAGGAGACAACAGCCGCTCTACAAATGATAACTAACAACTTTATTTTTAAATTTTTCTAGATGAATTTTAGCTAACATAGATAAAGCAAGTAAATTTAAAGACCTGATTTTATTTTTATCAATTGATAAAGTAAAGTCGGGTCTTTTTGTATTTTTAATTTTGTGAAGTAAGT
>NZ_JAEEVD010000061.1:0-14231 GCF_016290755.1 Lachnospira sp. | reverse complement strand
CTCAATAAAATTTTATAGACATACTTAACCATTTTATAAAGCTACATAATTATACTTCTTAGTTTTATACATAATCTTCGACAAAACATAAGAAACGAACCCAATTAAAATATTTGCATAAACAGTAATAATGTAAAATGATTCTACCACATTTCCTTCATTTTCATTTATAAAAGAGATTGGTAAAATACATGCATAACTATTTATTCCTTTTTTTCCGTCGACCACGCCGATTATCCATGTAATGTCACTATTAGAAGTTATGTTGGCACATAAAAAATAAGCTTCTAAGCCTACTATCACTCCACCTATTATTAACAACGTAAGAAGAGCTAAGAACTTGTTGTCAATATTTTTGATTAGCTGCAACAAAAAAATTAATAATAATAAAAATGAAATTACTGCCACAATTTTACTAATAAAATAAATTCCACAAATCTTCATCTTTAATGACATACTAAACTGATTTAATGCTAAATATCTTACTAAACCTAGCGTAAAATACAACATCATAAATCCAAAATAAATAACACCCTTTTTCTTAAGTATTTCATATTTTGATCTTGGACTTAGTAACAGCATTGTATCGTTACAAAGGTAAAAATATCCATAATAATCCCATATACAATATCCCACTATAAATATCCATGATAACATTTGCCAAAATGAATAAATTGTATCAACACCATTTTCAACATGTATAACATTCAATAATTCCAACACATCTAATAATATTTCAATTGCAATTATTGCTCCCATTAAATAACGTTTTTACTATCTTGTTTTTTTATCTCTAAATTAATATTTTTTAAAATTGTGTTTTTTCCACGTTTTACACTTAAATTTTTTATTATCATACTTCTCACCTAAAACAAAAAAGCTACTATATGGCTCTCGCACATATAGTAGCTTTGAATATATACTGAATTTATGTTTAAAAATTCTGCTGCTTTATGAAATAATTCATATCACTTATATTTAACTACAGGCTTATTCAAATTCTATAGTAGCTGGTGGTTTACTTGTGCAATCATACATTACACGGTTTACACCCTTAACTTCGTTAACAATTCTGTTAGCTACCTTAGTTAATACATCCCAAGGTATCTGAGCACAGTCAGCTGTCATGAAATCTGATGTCATAACGGCACGAAGTGCGATAGCATAATCATATGTTCTGCCATCACCCATAACACCTACTGAACGCATGTTAGTAAGTGCTGCGAAGTACTGACCAAGATTCTTATCAATCCCTGCCTTAGCAAGTTCTTCTCTGTAAATGTAATCAGCATCCTGAACAATCTTAACCTTCTCAGCTGTTACTTCACCGATAATTCTAATTCCAAGACCTGGGCCTGGGAATGGCTGACGGAATACAAGATTTTCTGGAAGACCAAGTTCAAGACCAGCCTTACGAACCTCATCCTTAAATAACATACGAAGTGGTTCAATGATTTCCTTGAAATCAACGAAATCTGGAAGACCACCAACGTTGTGGTGAGACTTAATTACTGCTGACTTACCAAGACCTGATTCAATAACGTCTGGGTAAATAGTTCCCTGTGCAAGGAAATCAACAGCACCAATCTTCTTAGCTTCTTCTTCGAAAACTCTAATGAACTCTTCACCAATAATCTTACGCTTAGCCTCTGGTTCTGTAACACCAGCAAGCTTGCTATAATAACGCTCCTGAGCGTTAACACGAATAAAGTTAAGGTCGAAATTACCATTAGGGCCAAATACAGCCTCAACCTCATCGCCTTCATTTTTTCTTAAAAGACCGTGATCTACGAATACGCATGTAAGCTGCTTTCCAATAGCACGAGCAAGTAAACCAGCTGCAACAGATGAATCAACACCACCTGATAGAGCAAGTAAAACCTTACCGTCGCCTACCTTTTCACGAATCTGGGCAATTGTAGTTTCAACGAAAGAATCCATCTTCCAATCACCACTACATTCACAAACATTATATAAGAAGTTTCTAATCATCTTCTGTCCCTCAACAGAGTGCATAACCTCTGGATGGAACTGAACTGCATATAACTTCTTAGCTTCATCTTCCATAGCTGCAACTGGGCAGTTTGGAGTATGACCGATTACCTTAAAGCCCTCTGGAGCCTTAGCAATATAATCTGTATGACTCATCCAAGTTATTGTCTTAGGGCTAACGCCTTCAAATAACTTAGAATTAACATCTACTTCTACCTCTGTCTTACCATATTCACTAACTGGTGCAGTTAAAACCTGACCACCAAGCTTATGAGCCATAAGCTGTGAACCATAACAGATACCAAGAATAGGTATACCTGCTTCCATGATAGCCTTATCATAACTAGGTGATTCTTCCTCATAAACACTATTAGGACCACCTGTAAAAATGATACCCTTTGGCTTTCTTGCGATAATATCCTCTAACTTAGTAGTATAAGGGATAACTTCTGCGTATACATTACATTCACGTACACGTCTTGCTATAAGCTGATTATACTGTCCACCGAAATCAAGTACTAATACTAACTCGCTGTTCAATTAATTGTCCTCCTATTCTTAATCTATATGAATTAGAAAATGTAACATTTTCCAATTACCATCAAAATGACGTCTTTTTATTATACATTTCAGATATAAAATTATCAACTAATATTATAACGCAAAGCAATACTTTTTTACACTTATTATAAAATAATAAAGTTCATAGTAAATTCTAACAACTAATAGAAAATTAATGCTATAATTTACTAAATAGAAATACATTGGAGGTTTTACTAAAGCGATATGGATATTAATGCGAACAATTTATACAGCAACTCAGCTTACAGCAAAGTAAGTGATGAATACAATGCCAAGCAAATTGCTAGAATGGTTAGCGATGGGGAAATTCCACTATCCGAACTTGAGAAAATTTTTAAAGAAACACAGCAGATGCTTGCGAATTATAAATGTGCCATGCTTGAGGTGGAGACTAAATTCAAGGTCTTAAACGAGCAATTTTCACTAGACCATGAAAGAAATCCAATTTCATCAATTTCTACAAGACTTAAGTCACCACAAAGTATTGCAGAAAAGCTTCGTCGTAAAAATATACCACTAGGACTTAAGTCCATCGAAAAGAATATGTATGACGTGGCCGGTGTTCGTGTGGTTTGCTCCTTCGTAGATGATGTATATTTTCTTGCGGACTGCCTTTTGCAACAGGACGATGTCCGTTTATTACAAAGAAAGGATTACATTAAAGAGCCAAAAAGCAACGGATATAGAAGTCTTCACTTAATTATTGAGACACCTATTTTCCTTGAAAATGAAAAACGCTTCATGAAGGTGGAAGTTCAGCTCCGTACAATTGCTATGGAATTCTGGGCTAACCTTGATCACAAGATGCGCTACAAAAAGGACATGGATCCAGTTATGCTTACCCTTACTTCTAACGAGCTTTACGAATGTGCTTCTCTAAGTGCTGACTTAGATAGAAGAATGCAGGCTGTAAGAGACATGATTGAGGGCAGCAAGAATAAGGGATAGATTATTAACACTATAACAAAGCACAAAGAGTAGAATTAAGAAATCTTAATTCTACTCTTCTTTATATATAGCAATGCCCCGGTTTATATTTATTAAATTATTGTAAAACTAATTATTAAGCTCTTTTATAACATCAATCACCTGGCTTAAGTCCTCTTTTATACTGTAGCAAAGCTTTTTAACGTCATCCTTAATCATAATAGTATCTGGTACATGAACCACCTTCATATTAGCGGCATGCCCTGCCTTAATTCCATTGATACTATCCTCAATTACCACGCACTCTTCCGGCTTAGTATCAAGAAGGCCTGCTGCCTTTAAGAAAATATCAGGTGCTGGCTTACTATGCTCAATCTCATCACCATAAGCAATACCATCAAGATAATCGAAAGCTCCTATGCTAGTTAAATTCTTAAAAGCCGACTCTCTTCTTGTTGAAGTAGCCACCGCACACTTAAGCCCAGCTTCCTTAATGAAATCTAGAAGTTCAAAAAGTCCCTTTTTTACAGGAACCCCTTCCGTCTCTCTAAGCTTATAGACAAACTGAGTTCTTAATTCTCTTACTTCCCAGAAATCGGCTCTATCTCCAAAGTATTCCTTAAACTTAAGAGCGCTATCACTAGGCGAAGCTCCCTTAAATTCATCCATAAGCCAATTAGGAAGCTCAATGCCCTTTTGCCCTGCAGCCCATTGCCATCCAAGGTTTGATTGACGCTCTGTATCAATCATAACTCCGTCCATATCAAAAATTACTGCTTTTATCATTAAACTAACTCCAATTCATGTCTCTTTTTTACAAAATCTTACAAATATTGTTTAAGATACTTACCTGTGTAAGATTTCTTAACCTTGCAAACCTCTTCTGGTGTGCCCTTAGCAATAACCGTACCGCCTCTAGCACCACCTTCAGGTCCCATATCAATAATGTAATCTGCTGTCTTAATAACATCAAGATTATGCTCAATTACAACTACTGTATTACCACCTTCAGCAAGCTTTTGTAAAATGTCAACAAGCTTATGAACATCAGCAAAATGTAAGCCAGTTGTTGGCTCATCTAAGATATAAATTGTCTTACCTGTACTTCTTTTTGAAAGCTCAGTTGCAAGCTTAATTCTTTGAGCCTCACCGCCTGAAAGCTCAGTAGATGGCTGACCAAGCTTGATATATGAAAGACCTACGTCATTTAAAGTTTCGATTTTACGCTTAACTGATGGTACATTTTCAAAGAAATCCACAGCTTCCTCAACAGTCATATCAAGGACGTCATAGATAGACTTGCCCTTATACTTTACCTCAAGAGTTTCTCTATTATAACGCTTACCATCACAAACCTCGCAAGGCACGTAAACATCTGGGAGGAAATGCATCTCAATCTTTATGATACCATCTCCCGAACAAGCCTCACAACGGCCGCCCTTTACATTGAAACTAAAACGGCCTTTATTATAACCTCTCTCCTTGGCATCCACAGTACCTGCAAAGAGGTCACGAATCTGGTCAAATACACCTGTATATGTGGCAGGATTTGAACGAGGTGTTCTACCAATTGGGCTCTGGTCAATATCAATAATCTTATCAAGCTGCTCGATACCCTCAATATCATCGTGATCACCTGCAATGATTCTTGCTCTATTTAGGGATTTTGCCAAATGTTTATGTAGAATTTCATTTACCAATGAACTCTTACCTGAACCAGAAACACCAGTAACACAAGTGATTACCCCAAGTGGGAAGTCCACATCAATATTCTTTAGGTTATTCTCTCTTGCGCCCTTAACTTTAATCCAACCTGTTGGCTTACGTCGAGTCTTAGGTACAGGAATCTTAATACGACCACTAAGATATGCGCCCGTAAGGGAATTCTTGCATTCCATAATCTGCTTAGCAGTACCAGTGGCTACAACTTCTCCACCATTTTTACCAGCACCAGGGCCGATATCCACAATGAAGTCTGCAGCTTTCATAGTATCCTCATCATGTTCAACTACGATTACTGAATTTCCAAGATCTCGCAAATGTGTCAAAGTGCCAAGGAGCTTGTCATTATCCCTCTGATGTAGACCAATACTTGGTTCATCAAGGATATAGGCAACACCTACTAAGCCAGAACCAATCTGAGTTGCAAGACGAATACGCTGTGCCTCACCACCAGACAAGGTTCCTGTAGCTCTTGAAAGGGAAAGATAGTCAAGACCTACATCAATAAGGAACTTAACTCTCGCCTTAATTTCCTTAAGAAGCTCAGCACCGATATAGAGCTGACGTTCTGTTAGATTCATATTTTCCAAAAAATCAGACAAGTCACAAATTGGTAAATTAGTGATCTCGTAAATATTCTTATCTGCAATAGTTACCGCTAATGAGCTTTCCTTAAGTCGCTTACCCTTACAAGTCTTACAAGGTCTGATTCTCATAAACTCTTCATACTGCTGCTTAGCATTATCAGAACCAGCTTCCTTATATCTTCTTTCCATGTTGTTAATAAGTCCGTCAAACACAATGTCGTAAACGCCTTCGCCGCGCTGACCCTTATACTTAACCTTAACTGACTTGCCCTTAGTACCATTAATAATGATATCCTTAATCTCGTCTGGATAGTCCTTAAATGGTGTATCAAGGGAGAATTTAAACTCCTTAGCCACTGCGTTCATAATAGCACCAGTCCAACTCTTAGGATCAGATACAGACTGCCAGCCATGTCCTGCAATAGCTCCTTCATTAATTGAAAGGCTCTCGTCTGGAATAAGAAGTTCTGTATCAAAATTCATTGTATATCCAATACCTAAACAATCTGGACAAGCACCAAATGGGTTATTAAATGAGAAGCTTCTTGGCTGAATCTCATCAATTGAAATACCACAATCAGGGCAGGCAAAACTCTGAGAGAAGTTAATAGGCTCGCCACCAATAACATCTACCATCATTACGCCCTCAGCAAGCTTAAGAGCTGTTTCCACAGAATCTGTAAGACGCTTATTAATGCCTTCCTTAACCACTAATCTATCTACAACGATTTCGATATTGTGCTTCTTATTCTTATCAAGCTTAATCTCTTCTGATAAATCATAAGTTTCACCATCTACATTAACTCTTACATAGCCCTGCTTTTTAGCCTGTTCAAATAACTTCACATGCTCACCCTTACGGCCTCTTACAACAGGAGCAAGAATCTGAATCTTAGTTCTTTCTGGTAACTCTAAAATCTGGTCAACCATCTGATCTACTGTCTGCTTGTTGATTTCCTTACCACAATTTGGACAATGAGGAATACCAATTCTTGCATATAGAAGTCTGAAATAATCATAAATTTCTGTAACAGTTCCCACTGTAGATCGAGGGTTTCTATTAGTACTCTTCTGATCAATTGAAATTGCAGGTGATAATCCTTCAATTAATTCCACCTGTGGTTTTTCCATCTGACCGAGGAACTGTCTAGCATATGAAGATAGAGACTCCATATATCTTCTCTGACCTTCTGCATAAATAGTATCAAAAGCTAAACTTGACTTACCTGAACCTGAAAGTCCAGTTAAAACAACAAGTTTGTTTCTTGGAATATCTACATCGATACCCTTTAAGTTATGTTCACTTGCACCGCGAATTTTAATGTATTCCTTGAAGTTGCCGCGATGAATATCTTTATTACTCAAATTACTCATTTATTCCTTCCTATCTTACTTATTTTCATAAATATATTTATTAACTTCTATCATCTTATCTCGAAGCTCTGCTGCCAATTCGAAGTTAAGCTCTGCTGCAGCCTTACGCATGTTCTTCTCGATTTCCTTCTTAACCTTCTCAAGTTCCTTAATAGACATGGACTCGTAATCCACCTTGAGCTTATCTGAACCTGCATCTGGATCTGCTGCCCTTGTAATAGTAATAAGGTCACGAACCGCCTTCTTAATAGTCTGAGGGGTAATGCCATGTTCCTTATTATAAGCTGCCTGAATCTCACGACGACGCTCTGTCTCTTTAATAGCCTTATCCATAGAATCTGTAATAGTATCTGCATACATAATTACATGACCCTCTGCATTTCTTGCGGCACGACCAATAGTCTGAATAAGGGAAGTCTCAGTTCTTAAGAAACCTTCCTTATCTGCATCAAGAATAGCCACCAAGCTAATCTCAGGAATATCAAGACCTTCTCTAAGTAAGTTAATACCTACAAGAACATCAAAGCCATCAAGTCGCATATCACGAATTATTCTCTGACGCTCCATGGTATCAATATCTGCATGAAGGTATTCAACCCTAATGCCCACTTCCTTAAGATACTCTGTCAAATCCTCAGCCATCCTCTTAGTAAGAGTTGTAACAAGAACCTTATTCTTCTTCGCTGTCTCTTTATTAATCTCTGAAATCAAGTCATCAATCTGTCCCTCAATAGGACGAACGCTAATCTCAGGATCAAGAAGTCCCGTAGGTCTAATAACCTGCTCAGTTCTTAATAGCTCGTGCTCCTCTTCGTACTTGCTAGGTGTAGCTGATACGAATAACATCTGGCTAATCTTAGACTCAAACTCAGGGAAATTAAGGGGTCTGTTATCCTTAGCTGAAGGAAGTCTAAAACCATAATCCACAAGTGTTGATTTTCTTGACTGATCACCAGCATACATACCACGAACCTGTGGAATTGTAATGTGGCTCTCATCCACAATTATTAGAAAATCCTCTGGGAAATAATCCATCAAAGTATATGGTGGACAACCCGCTGGCAATCCTGCTAAATGTCTTGAGTAGTTCTCAATACCTGAGCAAAAGCCAGTTTCTTGCATCATTTCAATATCAAAGTTAGTTCTTTCTTCTATTCTCTGAGCCTCAAGAAGTCTATCCTCCGACTTAAAGTACTTGATTCTTTCTGCAAGCTCTATCTTAATGTTCTCAATAGCCGCCATCATCTTCTCTTTCTCTACAACATAGTGAGAATTTGGGAAAATGGCTACGTGGTCTCTAATTGCCTTAACTTCGCCGGTTAATGAATCAATCTCAGAGATTCTATCTACCTCATCACCAAAGAATTCCACACGAATGGCATCCCCTGATGAAGCTGATGGATAAATCTCCACCACATCACCACGAACTCTAAAGGTACCACGCTTAAAGTCCTGGTCACTTCTCATGTACTGCATATCAATAAGTCTACGAAGCATGTCATCTCTATCCTTCTCCATTCCTGGACGGAGAGAAACTACCATGTTCTGGTAATCCACAGGGGCACCAAGTCCGTAAATACATGATACGGAAGCTACAATAATAACATCCTTTCTTTCTGATAGGGCTGCTGTAGCCGAATGTCGCAACTTATCTATCTCATCATTAATAGCCGAGTCCTTAGCAATATAGGTATCGCTTTGAGGCACGTAGGCCTCTGGCTGATAGTAATCATAATATGAAACGAAATATTCCACAGCATTCTCTGGGAAAAATTCCTTCATTTCACTATATAACTGAGCTGCCAAGGTCTTATTATGGGAAATAATAAGGGTTGGCTTTTGAACTTTCTCTATTATATTGGCCATTGTAAATGTTTTACCAGAGCCTGTTACACCTACTAAAGTCTCAAACTGGTTACCCATTTCAAAACCCTTGGCTAATTCTTCAATAGCGTGGGGCTGGTCGCCTGTAGGCTGATATTCTGAATGTAAAACGAATTTATCCATAAAGACCTCCTATATATTCATTGTACGCAATGCATTTTACTATTATACATCTCTAATGCAATTATTACTATAACACAAAAAGAATAAAAAAACTCATTCTAGGGGAACAAAAGTTTTGTTTTTCTAAAATACTAGGAAAAATCTCAACTTAAAGCCCCTAAAATGAGTCCTTAATTAATTTCTTAAACTTTTATAAAGCGATACATTTTATCAAGACTCGCTCGCGAGTCTTGCGCGCCGGATTCGGGTCTGCTACTGCAGACAAATTCCTGTCCGAATCCGTGCGCATCCTCGCGGAGCGTTTAACTCAGTCGGAGCTTGTACTCCGACTGAGTTAAAAGAAATTGCTACACTGCCTTTGTTTATACAATATTTGTGATAATATAGAATTGTAGGTATAGTTTAGCTTTTATACAGAAAGGAATCAAAATGGGGAAGTTAAAAAAGCTAATAGAAAAGAGTTGGCAATTTGTAAAAAATAGAATAGAAGAAATTATTCTTGTTTTTTCCATTATTATTTTGATTATTGGTCTTTTATTAGATTTAAAATGTATGATAAAAACTCCATTAAACCATATGGAAGATATGAGTTGGTTATTATCCATACAAACATCTATAGTAGTATTGCCTATTGCTATAGTAGCTTTACTTTCTGGTATTATTTCTGAGTCTTATATGGGAGTTAAAAAAATTGCTTATTATTTGCATATTAAACCACGTATTTTTAAACAGAAAAGAATTATTATTATGGAATTTTTACTGTTGTTTATAAGT
Source organism: Lachnospira sp. (assembly GCF_016290755.1). Lineage (NCBI taxonomy): Bacteria > Bacillati > Bacillota > Clostridia > Lachnospirales > Lachnospiraceae > Lachnospira > Lachnospira sp. Next base: position 4,266 of record NZ_JAEEVD010000061.1, on the reverse strand, counting down.
GTGTGTATGAATATGTGCCATTTTAATAATTTAATTTTTTCATGTTTGATTATTGAATTGATTATAATTTTATATAACATTTTTGGGATTTTTGAAGCTTATTATGGAAATATAGAAGTTGAGAATGAGATAAAAGAATACTTAGAAAAAGAGGCTGATCTGAATAAAAAATGTGAATCTCATATTTCTGCTTTAATATCTGATTGGGTAAAAATATCTTCAAAGCAATTGTTGGATGAATTTGAAGATTATTTTAAAATGTTTTTTAAGTTTAATCTTGCAATTATGTTAAAAGAAAAAGATACAAAGAAAGCTAATAGCAATGCTGAAAAAGTTGCTAAAGCTTTATTAACAAGTAATTCGAATGATTGTAAGTGTGATTAGATTAGCCTATTATATTAACTTTAACGAGCAAGAAAAAAATCAAGAAATTGATTCTTTAAAAGCTTTAATGGGAAGTCTTGGCTATTTGTTGGATAGACAGGATAAAAAAGGAATAATCTATAATTCTAAATATTGGATAGGATTGATAGTTCAATATTATGGCGATAGCATAAATTTGCCTTATGAAGAATTGAGAAGAAGTGCTAACAAGGATCTTGCAGATTGTTTTATAGAGCTTATTTTTGGGTATATTATAAACGGTTATATAGATTATGTAAAAGAAGGTTTATTTATAAATGAAATTGGTAATACATATTCTGTGCGTGATGATATATATGTGTATAAAATAATGACAATACACTGTATGTTGTATTGGATAGCTTATAGAGAAAGTGAAGATTATATAGATAATAATCTTAAAAATAAGGTAAAAGAGTTGCTTAATGATAAAAAAGTTATAAAAGCAATTAATAATTTCTATAGGGCAGTTTCGAGAAATTATGGTGTTATGGATAAGAATTTACGTATAGAAATTTCTGATACATTGATGAAATATGAATACTTTTTTATTCAAAATGGTATCACTAGTGATATTGTGAATGATTATTACTTGTATGTTGTGATGAAATTTTCACTATACAAGAAAGATCCTGAAAAGGTATTAGATGCAGAATGTTATGGACAATTTTTAAGTTATGATAATCAAAGAAAATTAAAGGAGAGGTTAATTGAAATTGATGAGTTGTTCAATGAAGTAGGAGCAGGTTCAAGTGATGTTGTTGAGGAAATATTAGAGAATTTTTCGAATGTAATGAAGAAAATTTATAAAGCACATTTAATTGAACAATCTAAAAATAAAGAGAAATATTTTGTAGATATGCAATATGGAGAGAAATTCATTAAGGGTTTAAGTGAGTGTTTAGATATAAAAGTGAAAAATGAATTAAGTATTGTTAGTGAAGTATCAAATGTACAAGAAAAAATAGAAAAACATGAAAATGAAATGGATATAAAACTTTATGGGGATGTAAATATGAATTTGAACCATCGGATTATATGCATGAAAAAGAGTTTGCATTAAAGTTAGAGGATTTTGAAAGAAAATTCGTTTTTGGAATAAGTGATGGTTTAGTTATAAAGAGCAATGCCTTAAGTGTAAAAGTTGACAATTTTAAAGTTACTCTTGCGCCAGCTGATGTTGATAAAGATGGCTTTGAATACAAAAAAGTTTGTGATGATAAATATATATATGAACCTAGAATAGGGATTAGATTGGAGTATTCAAAAGACGAGTTACGCCAGTATGTAGCATATATGTATAAAAAAGCAATAATTAAATATGATATAGAAATATGTTATTCAGGTAAGAAAGATGATGTTGTTATAATTACGAGAAATAAATAGAGCTGTTATTTGTTAGAAAAAGGATACAATAATATTTTTTGTGAAAAAATATTGCATGAAAAATAAAGAATGATATAATGGAATTGAAGTATACTCAAAAGGAGGTTTAAACGATGATTATTGAGATAAGAGCAAAGAATTGTTTTGTTTTCGCCGATGAGATATCTTTTTCAATGAAGGCAGATATGAGAAATAAGAAGTTTGCATCTAATGTTCATAGAGAGAATAATTTTAATGTCCTTAAAACAGCTGGAGTATATGGTCCTAATAATGTCGGAAAGACATGCCTTATTAAATGTATAAGAGCTATAAAGAGTGTTTTATTGAATGAGAAGAATGATTTGATGCCTTGTATTTTTACGAAAGATGACGTGTGTCATTTAGGAGTAACATTCTTGGAAGGCGGAAAAAAGTATTCATATGATTTTAATTATAATGCGAAAACTAATGAATATATATATGAATCGTTTTCTGAAATAAAAAAAGATGTGCATGGTAATGAGAAGACAGTGACTATGCTAAAAAGAGATACAGTACAACAGGAATATTATTGTACTAACGAATCGGTTCAAAATATGATGGCTATGATTTCTAAAAATAATTTGTTTTTACATTTAGTTGATGTTACTCAATTTGATTGCTTGAGTAACATGAAAGATATATTAGTTGGATTTGCCCAAAAAATTGACATTGTTAATATGAATAATATTCCAATGGAACATACCATTGAATTAATGAAAAATGAAAATAATTTGCAGCAAAAAATAGTCGAATTCATAAAAAATGCAGATTTGTATATGGATAACTTTGAATATGTTGAAGGAGAAAAAATTCAATTAAAATCAAATGATAAAGAACGACCAGAGGAAAAAGCGTTAGATATTCCTGAAAATATTATGGATCAAATTAGATTAGTGTCAACATATAAGGGCGTTCATGTACCAAGTATGTTATTTGATTCAACTGGAACAAAAAAAATAGCAGCAATTGCAAGTTATGTAATAGAAGCATTAGAAAAAGGAAGAATATTGGTTGTTGATGAATTAGATAGTAGTATTCATTTTAAATTAACTAGAGCTATAGTTGCTTTATTTAATAATGAACTTAATACCAATGCTCAGATGATATTTACTGTACATGATATCAATTTAATGGATTGTAAAAAATTATTTAGAAAAGAACAGATATGGTTTATTCATAAGGATGAAGATGGAGTATATGTATATTCACTCGCTGATTTTACAGCTCAAATGGGTGTTCGAGATACAACGGATGTTATGGAAAAATATAGGAAGGGAACCCTTGGTGCACTTCCAGATCCAGAGTTAATTAAGTCACTTTTAAGTATTAAGAGCAATGCGAAGGGAGAAAAGTCTGATGCAGAATAAACTGCCTAAGCTATTTGACAAACATAAAATATGTGTTATCTGTGAAGGAAATGAAGAATATCAGTATTTAAATAAATTAAAATCATTAAATGTTTGGGATTCACAATACGAATTTATTTTGGATAACGCTGAAGGAAATGGGAATATTCCTGCAAGATATCAGGATAAATTTCAGAATGGCTCTTATGAATTGGTACTTATATTTTGTGACACCGAAAAAAAACCATATGAACAATATAAGGATATAAAGAAAAAAATTAGAGAATTTCATGGTATAGGTACAAAGTCATATAATGTGATTATGTTTGCTAATCCTTGTACAATGCAAATAATAATAAAGCATTGGACGGATGAAATTATTAAGTCACCGTCAAAATCAGTTAATGCATCATTAATCGAAAAATATACAGGTGTAGAAAAGTATAAAGGTAAAGCTGAACAGATAGATGCTGTAATGGAGCACATTACAGCAGAAAACTACAATGATATGCGTGATCGTGTACATAATACTGAAAAAAATGATTCAGTTGTCGGAAGTACTAATTTTGGAATATTTATGGATAATTTTGAAAGTAAAGATGCTGGATGGATTGATGTTATTAACAAAGAATTGGAGGAGTGTTAAAGTATAAAAATCTGATATATTAATTGGATACTTCAATATAATTATGACTCAAAAAAGGAGCATATCAGAACAGCAACACTCAATTTACGATTTAATCCTACAACGAAAAAATCAGCTGAAGATGTGCTTTCACGTTTTGAAAATTGTCTCGTGTTGCTAAGCAAGACTTAGTGGTCTATGATAAACCGTATAATTTTAGATATTTTATGTAAGGATTATCAATAATCAAGAATGAAATCTGTTAAAGGAGTGGCATCGAATGATTGATATATATACAGAAAAAAAAGAGTCAAAAGATTGGATTTTTCAAAATGACTTGTATTTCAATTTGAATACAGCTAATGAAGAAATGTCTGAAAATGAAATAAAGCTCATTCAGCAAGTGGATGAGGCAAAATTGACACCAGATAAACATATTGAAACAAAGTATGGATTGGGTACAATACGTAATTTATCATCTGGATG
>NZ_JAEEVD010000101.1:0-2849 GCF_016290755.1 Lachnospira sp. | reverse complement strand
TAAATAATAATGAGATATTAAAAAATATAAGCATGAGTATGGAATCGGGTAATGTTTATGGGTTTGTAGGAATTAATGGTTCTGGAAAAACAATGCTTATGAGAGCTATTTCTGGATTAATATTACCAACGTTTGGAGAGATAACTATAGATAATGAGATTCTGGGTAAAGACATTGATTTTCCTAGAAGTATTGGAGTTTTAATAGAAAACCCAGGTCTTATAAATTATTATAATGCCTTTGAAAACATATATGAAATAACATCAATAAAAAGAATAGTGGATAAAAATAGAATTAATGAAGTTCTTTGTGAAGTTGGACTAGATCCTAATGATAAGAAGAAAGTAAAGAAATTTTCATTAGGAATGAAACAGAAATTGGGGATAGCATTAGCTTTTGTAGAAAATCCTGATTTGATTATATTGGATGAACCATATAATGCGTTAGATTCTAAATCGAGAGAAAAACTCACAAAAATGATTTTAGATGCTAAAAACAGAGGAGCACTTGTAATACTTAGTTGTCATGATCAAAACATTATTAACAATGTGGCTGATCATATAATAGAAATTGAAAATGGTGAAATAATAAATTGTTAGAGGGGTATTTATGAAAGGTAATAAAGTTAAAATAATAGCTTTTATTGTTATTGTAGCGATATTGGTTTTATGGGGAATTCGTGTTGGCTATCTTGCCAGAAAATACCCTTCAGCTAAGGTGGTAGATGTTTCTATAGAAGATGAACTGGTTTATAAAGATATAGGTTATAAAGTAAAGAATGTGAGAATACTATCATCGAAAGATATAGAAGAATTAATAGAAGAATACAATCTAGATGAATCTAATTATGAAGAAAAAGGAATATTAGTAGATTTAGATGTTATAAATTATTCGGATGAGATATTTACGGTAAGCCCTGCAAACTATTTGATTGGATTTAACGTATTCGGAGGCTCTATGAATTTATATGATTATTTTCTATTAAATGAAGAATTTACAAATTCATCAAGTAAAATAGTGCCAGGAGATACTGCAAATGTAAAAATGCTATTTAGGTATAGTGAAGTACTGTTAGGTAATAAGTTTAGTAAATTCGAAGATATGGATTGGAAACTTATATTTAGTTTTTACCCTATAAAGTATAGAATAAAGTTGGTTTAACTAAGAATTAGAGGATATGATACCATATTAACTTTAGCAAAGAAAGTAAGTAGCCTTGGCTATGGCTATAGTGCCCGAATAATTGACTTATATTCTATAAATGGTAAAATAAATTCGTCTGCTATTTTGTAGGCGAATTTATTTGTTTATATGAATAGAAAGGGGTTAAGCTAGGCTTAACTTAAGTGAATTATGGCAAAGAAAGATAAGGACATTTTTGATAGAATAATGTCAGCAAAGATTTGGGGACCACTTGGCCCATTTTACTTTAAGAATAAGGAAGTTTTACTTTATTTATTATTTGGAGGACTTACAACCGTTGTAAGTATTGCAAGTTATTATGTTGCTTATAAGATTTGCGGGATTAATGTTTTAATAGCGAATATAATTTCATGGGTGTTTGCAGTTACATTTGCATATATCACTAATAAAATATGGGTATTTGATTCGGAAACTAAGAATTCTAAGGAAGTCTTAGGAGAGATTTTTAAGTTTTATACAGGAAGATTGGCAACTCTTGTAGTTGAGGAAGCTATAATTTTAGTCTTTGATACATTGCTTCACTTTAATTCAATGCTTGTAAAACTTGTAGCACAGATTATTGTTATCGTTTTGAATTATATTGTTAGTAAGTTGTTTGTGTTTAAGAAAAAGGAAGCTTAAGATTTAGCTTTATCCGGGAGGATTATTTATGAAGATAGCAGTAGATGCTAGAACATTAGGGTCGAGACCTAGCGGGGTTGGAATGTATCTTAATGATTTTTTATTGGAACTTATGAAATACCCAGAATTTGAGTGGGTATTATTAACTGATGTGGCGGAAAGCGACAATATAAAGCATTTTGAAGAGCAGGGAATCCCCGTATTAAAGATGGGTAAATCTACTTATAAAAGTGCAGGTGTCTATGCATATTTTAATTGGATAAAAAAGACATTAAATGAAGTTAAGCCAGATATTTTTTGGGAAGTTAATACTAATATTCCAATCCGTCCAAAGGGAAACTTTAAGGTAATGATTACTATTCATGATATGTTCCCTATTGATTATGTGGAGTACTTTGGAAGGGTTTATAACCTTTACTTTAAGCATTATTTAAAGAAAACTTTGAAATTTACGGACATGATTTTGTATAACTCAGAGCAGACAAGAAAGACTACTGAGAAGAATTTCCCAGAGGCTAGAAAGATTGCTTGTTGTAATGGTTATATAATTTCTAATCCGTTAAAGAAGAAACCAGTTATAAAGGATGAGGGATATTTCCTTTATGTTGGTAATATGGAGAAACGAAAGGGCGTAGACCTTCTACTTAAGAGCTATGTAAGATACAGAGAAAAGGGCGGTAAGAAACCTCTTATTCTTGCAGGAAAGATGCAGGAGGCAGATATTAACGACCTTCTTAATGAGTGTATGAGTAAGGTGGATGGAATAACTTACCTTAACTATGTAAAGCCAGCTAAGAAAGAGGAATTGTATAGCAAATGTAGTTGTTACCTTTTCCCATCTAAGGCCGAGGGCTTTGGTATGCCAGTACTTGAATTAATGAAGTTTAACAAGCCTATTATTGTAAGTAATCTTAGTATTTTTGATGAAATCGTGGGAGATTGCGTTAATAGATTTGATATACATACTAGCGAGCAGGGCCAGATTGAGAACCTTTCAGAGGCTATGTGTGACTACAATATGATAG
>NZ_JAEEVD010000060.1:0-14409 GCF_016290755.1 Lachnospira sp. | reverse complement strand
TCTGAAGGTGTTGAGGTTAAGTTCCAGATCGTTGGTGGTGGCGAGTTCTCTATCTTTACAACATGTATTGAAACAATTTATGGTATTACATTTATGGTACTTGCTCCAGATGGAGAGATTGTTAAGAGCTTACTTCCAAGAGTTAAGAACTTAGAAGAAGTTCAGGCATACATTGATGAAACTTTGAAGAAAAACGACATGGATAGAACTGAACTTAACAAGACTAAGTCAGGTTGTCCACTTGAAGGTGTAACATGTATTAATCCGGTTAATGGCAAGGAAGTACCTTTATTTATTGGTGATTTCGTACTTGCAAGCTATGGTACAGGTGCTGTTATGGCTGTTCCAAGTCACGATCAGCGAGATTTTGAATATGCTATTACTCATAATATTCCTATGATTCAGGTTATTGAGGGCGCTGATGTTTCAGAGCATGCATTTGAAAAACAGGATTATTTAGGTAAGGGCTGCAAGCTTATCAACTCAGAAGAATTCACAGGTTTAACTGTCGAAGAAGCTAAGGAAGCAATCACTTCTAAGCTTGAGAAGATGGGCGTTGCTAAGCGTACAGCTAACTATCACTTTAGAGAATGGATTTTTGCAAGACAGAGATACTGGGGTGAACCAGTTCCTGTAGTTTACTTAGAAGATGGACAGATTCATGTGTTAGATGATGATGAATTACCACTTATCCTTCCTGAACTTGAGGATTACAAGGGCAAGAACGGACAGGCTCCTCTTGAGAATGCTACAGAATGGAAGATGTATGATCACAATGGCATTAAGGGTAAGAGAGAAACTTCTACAATGCCAGGTTCAGCAGGTTCATCATGGTATTACATGAGATATATTGATCCTAAGAATGATAAGGAATTATGTGACCCAGAACTTCTTAAGCATTGGTTACCAGTAGATCTCTATATTGGTGGACCAGAGCATGCAGTAGGTCACTTAATGTATTCAAGAATCTGGAATAGATTCCTTTACGATCAGGGCATTTCACCAGTTAAGGAACCATTTAAGAAGTTAGTTCACCAGGGTATGATTCTTGGTTCTAATGGTATTAAGATGGGTAAGAGATTCCCAGAATTCGTAGTTAATCCTTCAGATATCGTAAGAGATTACGGTGCTGATACACTTAGATTATATGAAATGTTTATGGGACCTCTTGAAGCTTCTAAGCCTTGGTCTAACGAGGGTGTAGAAGGAGCAAGAAGATTCTTAAATAAGGTTTGGAACTACTTCTCAGTAGAAGAGAACTTAATTGATGGCGAAGGTGGAGCCCTTGAAAAGGTTTACCACAAGACAGTTAAGAAGGTTACATCTGATTTTGAAACACTTGGCTTTAATACAGCTATTTCACAGATGATGATTTTCATGAATGCAGCCGTTAAGGAAAAGTGTCCAAAGGTTTATGCAGAAGGATTCATTAAGATGCTTTCATGTATTTGTCCACATATCGGCGAAGAATTATGGCAGCTCTTAGGCCATGACAACACAATCGCTTATGAGCAGTGGCCAACATACGATGAAGACAAGTGTAAGGATGACACAGTAGAAATCGGTGTTCAGGTAAACGGTAAAGTCCGTGGTACTCTTGAAATTGCAGTTGATGAAGATGAAGCATCAGTAAAGGCAAGAGGTAAGGAAGTTGCTGGAGTTGCTAAGGCACTTGAAGGAAAGAATATTATAAAAGAAATCTATGTTAAGGGAAAGATCTTTAATATAGTTGCTAAGTAAATTAGTTAAGTAATAAAAGACCGTAAGTCAGATAAATGAATTAAATTCTGATTTGCGGTCTTTGTGTTTCTTTGAAGAAAATCTATTAGAAAAAAACATAGAAAGAAAATTACCATATCAAAAATAATATCTCTATAAAAAAGCCACCCCAGTCAGCTTGATATGTATCCGCTTTGCTGGCTGGGGTGGCTAAATATATAGTACAAACTACATATTAATATTTAAATGTCTTGGTAAGCCATCAACCATGATTGGTGATAACTCAGCCTGAATTAATGGACGAATGTAATGGATTAAATCCATTGTTACATAATCGTCTTCTGTGATCCACTCAAGTGGAATCTTCTTTTCGATGTTAGCAATCTGGTGAACATCGTGTGTTTCTGTGATGCACATATAAGGATCATCGCAAACTCTCTTTAATACTACAACCTTTCCTGATTCGCCTTCGAATGCAGCCTTAACAGCAGCACCACCAACGTTGAAAGCTTCTGTAATATCAGTTCTACTTGTCATATGAGCTGCACAACGCTGTAATGTTGCAAGCTCGATAGCTCTTGTCTTAACGCCGTAAGCGGCACCAATCTTGTCAGCTAAGAACTTAGCTGTACCTGCAAGCTGCTTATGACCAAATGCATCTACGAATTCTACGTGATCTGCAAGTTCAAATACATAACGACCATCTTCAACTTTTATACCTTCTGAAACAGCAACAACTACAGAACGTCCATCCCCTACTTTTTCTTCTACTCTAGCCATGAAATGATCAATATCAAATACCTTCTCAGGAAGGTAGATTAAATCTACACCTTCACAGTCTTCACCACGAGCAAGTGCAGCAGCAGCTGTTAACCAACCTGCGTTACGACCCATGATTTCTACAACTGTAACCTGTGGATAATCATAAACAAGACCGTCTCTAATAATTTCCTTCATTGTTGATGCGATAAACTTAGCAGCACTACCATAACCTGGTGTGTGATCTGTAACAGCTAAGTCATTATCGATAGTTTTTGGAACACCCATAAAACGGATATCACTGTTGATAATTAAACCGTAATCAGATAACTTCTTAATTGTATCCATTGAGTCGTTACCACCGATATAGAAGAAGTATTTAATTTCAAGCTCATCTAAGATTTTGAAAATCTTATCATAAGTTTCCCTATCTTCACCAATTTCTGGTAGCTTATAACGACATGAACCAAGATAAGAAGAAGGTGTTCTCTTTAATAAGTCGATATCAATATCAGTCTTAATCTTTTCTGATAAGTCAACATACTGCTTATCAAGTAAGCCTTTAACACCATGGAGCATACCGTATACCTTCTTAGCTCCTCTGTCCTTTGCAGTTTTAAATACACCAGCTAGGCTTGAATTAATTACTGATGTTGGACCACCTGACTGGCCCACGATAACATTACCTATCATATTGTCCTCCATATATTTATTTCGCGCTCAGTTTCTGCCTAACAAATAAAAAAACATTGCAAGAATTACTCCCTAGAAGGGAAAATGTTACGGTAAAGTCAAGCTTCTCACAATGAATTATAAAACTTTAGAGTTTTGATTGAGTTGTTAACATGCAGTTGCGGCTAAGCGCATTATTACATAAATTGATTGTAGCATAATAATGTAAAAGGCACAACGGGAAATTTACGAAAGTCGTAGATTTTATGCGGTCTGAAGGCACTTTTGATTGGGAAAAATTTAACAAATCCGACAAGAGCCTAATTAAATCTACTGAATTTCGGCCTTTGATTGACTTTGTTAAAACGATAACGAATTGTGATTATTTTGACAAACTTGATAATTAGATACATTTTTAAAATGTTATTCTTTTTTAATGCATTCTTTATTCTTTTAATCGTTAAATCATAAACAAATTGTTAAAAATGTGATAAAATATCTTTAGTAAATAAATATACAAGTAAAGGCAAGATTATGAAATTAAAAAATAAATTAAAATTGTCCTTTTGCATTATGATTATCGTGCCGATGATTTTATTCTTCATATCAGCATTTATAATAATAAAGTGGCAAGCATACAACTATAAACAAGCTTATAACATTGATACAAACGTAGGTATAGAAACATTTTATTCAAACGGAAACGCCATAAGCGAGATAACGAGTGGAATTTATCAAAGCATGATTGAACAGGCAGAGACAAATCCGGAGAGCTTTTCTAATGAAACAACTTTAAGAGAGTTATCTAGCGAGCTAAAAACTAAGCTTTCTGATTTGGTAGTTCGATGGAACGGCGTTTTGTTATATAACTCCACAAGCTTTTCAAACGATGAGTTAGAAAACTTGATTCCAGAATGTGGCGAGGTTACATATGGAAGTATTTGTGATAACGGCTATTATCAAAGTGAGTACGGCTGCATTGTTAAGACCTTAGGTTTTTGCGATGAAGAGGGAAATGTGTATAACGTTTCCATTGTAACGTCTATCTCGCAGGTGGTGCCACAGATTAGAAATTCTTTGACTTTGATGGTATTAGCCATTGCCATAGTGCTTATAATCACAGCGGCTTTGCTGATTTTCTGGATTTATAAATCAATTGTTAGACCGATTAATAAATTAAAATTGGCAACTAATAACATTAAAGATGGAAACTTTGATTTTAAGATGCCAAAGACGGGAAACGACGAAATTGGTCAGCTTTGTAAAGACTTTGAGGAAATGAGACTCATTTTAAAAGAAAATACTGAAGCGAAGCTGAAATCAGATATTGAAGAAAAAGACCTTATTAGAAACATTTCCCATGATTTAAAGACACCACTTACAGCCATCAAGGGTTATGTGGAAGGTTTGCAGGATGGCATTGCCGATACTCCTGAAAAGCAGGAGAAGTACATTAGAACCATTGCCAACAAGGTCAACGACATGGACAGACTTATTGATGAGCTATCGATTTACTCAAGGCTTGATACTAACAGGGTTCCTTATAACTTTGTGAAAATCAGCGCGGGCGACTACTTTAACGACTGCGTGGAGGAGATTAGTGTGGAACTTGATGCAAGCCAGATTGAGCTTGATTATACATCCCATTTAGATGGCGCCGCCTATATTTGTGTGGATCCTGAGCAGCTAAAGCGTGTGGTTAACAACATCATTAGCAACTCAGAGAAATACATGGTGGAAGGCCGCCAGGGAAAGATTGGTATCGATATTTACGACGAGGGTGAATACGTGCACGTGCAGTTTAGCGACAACGGTAAGGGTATTGCAAGTAAAGACCTCGAGCGAATCTTTGAAAGATTCTATAGAACGGACGATTCACGAAATTCTAAGCAGGGCGGAAGTGGCATAGGCCTTGCCATTGTTAAGAAAATCGTTGAAGACCACAAGGGTATGATTTGGGCAGACAGCGTTGAGGGCCAAGGCACTACAATGCATTTAAAGCTCCCTAAATATAAGAAAAATGAGCTAGCTTGCCAGGGTTGCAAGTAAGTGATTAAATTCATTAGCTTGGAAGTAAGTGATTAATTCGTTAGCTTACTAACTTTCAAGTAAGCGATTAATTCTATAGCTTGTAAACATTTTTTGTAAAAATACGACATTCACGGAGGTAATTATGAGTAAGATTCTTATTGTTGAAGACGAAGATGCAATTGCAGATATTGAAAAGGATTATTTAGAGCTTAACGGTTTCACAGTAACAGTTTGTTCTGATGGAACTAGCGGTATGGCTGAGGCTCTTGAAAATGACTACGACATATACATTTTAGATGTTATGTTACCAGGAGTTGATGGTTTTGAGATTTGTAAGACTATCAGAGAGAAGAAGGACACACCAATCATCATGGTTTCTGCAAAGAAGGAAGACATAGATAAGATTCGTGGCCTCGGGGTTGGCGCCGATGACTACATGACAAAGCCTTTCTCACCAAGCGAACTTGTTGCTAGAGTTAAGGCCCACCTTGCAAGATACGAGAGATTGGTAAGCAGCGGCAAGCCAACAAACGATACTATCGAAATCCGTGGTATCAAGATCGACAAGACAGCAAGACGTGTATTTGTAAACGGCGAAGAGAAGGCCTTTACTACAAAGGAATTTGACCTTTTAACATTCCTTGCTGAAAATCCAAACCATGTCTACACAAAGGACGAGCTTTTCAAGGAAATCTGGGATATGGATTCAATCGGCGACATCGCCACAGTCACAGTTCACATAAAGAAGATTCGTGAAAAGATCGAGTATGATACATCAAAGCCACAGTATATTGAAACTATCTGGGGTGTGGGATATAGATTTAAGATGTGATCTGTCTTGCAACGAAGTTGCAAGACCTGTAGGAGCTATGAAACTAAGTTTCATAGCTCTTTTTTTGTGTGCGCCTTGCGGCGGAAATCGGCTTTGTTGCGCGGTGGAATGAGTCATGTTGCGCTAGGAATTGCGGGTAAAAGCCAGGAAATTTACTGTTACCTGTAGATATTGGTAAATTTCTGGGTATCGCACGGGAATTAAACGATTGGGCGGGACTGGAATAGAGCTTATAGGAATATTTCTGGGTATCGCACGGGAATTTAGTGATTGGGCGAAACTGGAATAGAGCTTATAGGAATACTTCTGGGTATCGCACGGGAATTAAGCGATTGGGCGAAATTGGAATAGTACGTACAGGAAGAAATCTTCCAAAAAGGATTATTTTTTGAAAGTAAGATAGTTCAATTTAATTAAGAGATAATCCTTTTTGGAAAAAAATCTCCTCTATGGATTATTAATATGGAGAAAAGTTTAGTAAAAATAGGGGGATTAGTACTTTTGAGTAAAAAACACCTCAAATGGATTAAAACAAGAATTGTTAAATCGGGAAGGTGTTGACCTAATGGACAGAAATAGTCCTAAAAGTATGAGTTCCTTTTTTTGAAGCAGAAACTATAGTGATGGTATACACGCCAGAAAGCAGTAAATAAGCAAGAAGCACCAACTTGCTTTTCGTAAGTCCCGAAAGCCAGTATCTATGCGGGTCCTAGCCGCGTTCCAAATAAGCAAGAAGCACCAACTTGCCTTTTACAAGTCCCGGAAGTCAGTATCTATGCGGGTCCTAGCCGCATCCCAAATAAGCAAGAAGCACCAACTTGCCTTTTACAAGTCCCGGAAGTCAGTATCTATGCGGGCTCTAGCCGCGTCCCCAATAAGCAAGAAGCACCAACTTGCCTTTCACAAGTCCCGTAAGCCAGCATCTATGCGTATTCTAGCTATGTCCCGATTTAGTAAGTGGGAAAGCTCATAAATGTGCTATAATCAAATTTAGGCTTTATTAGTATTCTTTCGCAATCCGCTTCGCGGCTTGCGAAAGCGCAGAAACACTGCGGTTACTGGAAGCGTTGGTATATAACAAAGCCAGATAAAGCCAACTCAAGAAACTTATAATAGTAATAATAGGGAAAAACAAGGACATTTTATGATAAAGATTATTTATGAGGATAACGAGAAGTTAATTGTGGATAAGAAGGCCGGTCAGCTTTCTCAAAGTGGAAAAGGCATGGAGCCGGATTTGGTTTCCGAGGTGCTAAACTACAGAAAGCGCAAGGGCGAGGAGGTCTACGCTGCCATAATCAATAGGTTGGATAGACCAGTTGCCGGTTTAGTTCTTTTTGCAAAAACTAAAGAAGCGGCGGCAAAATATTCTAAAGAAGTTCAGGACAAAGGATCTATTAGCAAGGTCTACGAGGCTTATGTCTATGGAAAATTTGATTGTAAAAAAGCGACATTAACAGACTATTTAATTCACGACAAATTAAACAATACAAGTTCCGTGTGGGAAGGCGACAAGCAGGATGTCAAAGAAATCGGAGATGCCAAGGAAGCCCGCCTAGACTATGAAGTTTTATCCTATGACGAAGCAACAAATCTTACTAAGATTTCTGTGAAGCTCTACACCGGCAGGCACCATCAGATCCGTGTGCAGCTAGCCTCAAGGGGGCACGCAATTATCGGGGATTATAAATATTTTCAAATGGCCAATGAGAAGCTAGGAGGCGAGGCCATCTCCAAGGAAACTTTTGATGGACTTGTAAGAAAATGCAAACTCAGACGTAACACTATATCCCTTGCGGCAGTTGAGTTAGAGGTGGATGGGCAGAAGTTTAGAACGGAACTAAAATAGTGGGGGAAAGGTACATTTTCCTAATAAAACTATACTTGAATTAGTTATAGAATAATGTTAAACTAGACACCGTATAACTTTATGTAGAAAATTATTACATAAAAAAATATTATGAATAGGAGAAAAGTAGTATGGCTGATGAGAAAAAATTAGTTGAAGCAATTACATCGATGGATGTAGATTTTGCTCAGTGGTACACAGATGTTGTTAAAAAAGCTGAGCTTATGGGTTACTCAAGTGTTAAAGGATGCATGATCTTCAAGCCCGCTGGCTATGCTATTTGGGAGAATATACAGAAAGAACTTGATAGAAGATTCAAGGAAACTGGTGTTGAAAATGTTTACATGCCAATGTTCATTCCTGAAAGTCTTCTTGAGGTTGAAAAGGACCACGTAGAAGGTTTCGCCCCAGAGGTAGCATGGGTTACTTACGGCGGACTTAATCCGTTACAGGAGAGATTATGTGTACGTCCAACATCAGAGACATTATTCTGCGATTTCTACAAGGACGAAATCCAGTCTTATAGAGATTTACCAAAGGTTTACAACCAGTGGTGTTCAGTTGTTAGATGGGAAAAGGAAACAAGACCTTTCCTTCGTTCTAGAGAATTTTTATGGCAGGAAGGCCATACAGCTCATGCAACAGCTGAGCAGGCAGAAGAAAGAACACAGCAGATGTTAAATCTTTACGCAGATTTCTGCGAGCAGGTTCTTGCAATTCCTGTTGTTAAGGGTAGAAAGACAGATAAGGAGAAGTTTGCTGGTGCAGAAGCTACATATACTATTGAAGCTTTAATGCATGATGGTAAGGCTCTTCAGTCTGGTACAAGCCATAACTTCGGTGATGGATTTGCTAAGGCATTTGGAATTCAGTACACAGATAAGGATAATAAGCTTAAGTATGTTCATCAGACATCTTGGGGTATGACAACTCGTCTTATCGGTGCTATTATCATGGTTCATGGTGATGATTCAGGTCTTGTATTACCACCAGCAATTGCACCTACACAGGTTGATATTATTCCAATTATGCAGAAGAAGGCAGGCGTGCTTGATAAGGCATTTGAAGTTAAGGAAGCACTTAAGGCTGCTGGTCTTAGAGTTAAGGTTGACGATTCAGATAAGAATCCAGGTTGGAAGTTCTCTGAACAGGAGATGCGTGGAATCCCTGTAAGAGTTGAAATGGGACCTAGAGATATTGAAGCTGGTAAGGCTATTATCGTTCGTCGTGATACTAGAGAGAAGACAGAAGTTGCTATTGAAGATTTAGCTACAGAGATTAAGGCTATTTTAGATAGAATGCAGGTTGAAATGTTAGAAAGAGCTAGAGCTCATAGAGAGGCTCATACTAATGTTGCAACTAATTATGAAGAATTTAAGGAAGTTGTTGCTACAAAGCCAGGATTTGTAAAGGCTATGTGGTGTGGCGATCAGGCTTGTGAAGACAAGATTAAGGAAGATACAACAGCAACATCAAGATGTATGCCATTTGAACAGGAACACCTTTCAGACGTTTGTGTTTGCTGCGGCAAGCCAGCTAAGAAGATGGTTTACTGGGGAAAAGCATATTAGTTGTCATAAGGGGAACCAGCTTTGCTGGTGGAACCTTGTGACTAGTATGGAGCTTGCTCCATACATATATGAATAGGTATCTAGTGGGACGAACCCGCTTATTTAACAGGGAAGAGATGACCTTCATCTCTTCCCTGTTTTTTTAGTGTGATTGCAATAATCAGCTGCTGTGAAGTTGATTTTAAAGGCTGATTTTTTTGGGAATCCATCAACCTAGCCAGAAAGAGAAATACGCCTAGAATAAGAGCACAAACACAAACCCCCGTTGATTGCAACATCAACGGGGGTATATTATCATTAGGAAGCATGCTTAAAAGCGTAGACTTCTCATTAAGTCAGGACTATTGTTAAAATCAAAATGATTTGTTAAATCTATGATTTACTTGTAATGTCTTCAAAAAATATTTTAGATGGATAGAGTATTATGATTCCTATAATTCCATATAAAATAGGGTTTAAAGACATTGCTATATTATCTAATAAAACACCATCTACATGCATGATATCAATAAGTGAAAGTAAAGAATATACTATGCCTGATAATAACCATATGGTCATTGTGTGTTTTATTGATTTTAGTTTTAAATCTCTATTATCTTTTGTATTTACAAGACTATTAAAGAAATATTTAAGATCGCCGGTTAATAATTGTAGACAGAGTGTAGTTATTAACATAAATGCAATGGCGACGATATTAATATATTGTAAAAAGGTAGTTTGAGAATCCATAAAAATGATATTTGTAATAATTATTAGAGTTAAAAATACAACTGGGTAAATGAATCTATTTATTGATTTCATAGCTGTTACCTCCTAATCTGTAATTTTTGTACAAACTCTTAATACAAAATTTGATTTTCCAACTGGACGTGCAGTAATTTGTAGAACAAATGAATTGGCTGTACGGCCAGCGTTTCTTACATCGTAAAAGGAGGTTCCAAAATTTGCAGCAGAGTGCCATGTTGTATTTAAAAAGCGTGGACCAGTTCCATAAGCGTAACAATTATATTCAACATTTCCAGTACATGTTCCAGATACAGATTTAAGAATATTATTTGTTCCTAATACATCTATCCAATTAATAGTACCAGTTAATGTTACACCATTGTTTTGTTTTTTATCAGATGATGATTTTGTTGTAGAAGCTTTAATTTTAATTGATGAAATATTATCATCTTTTATGGAATAATCTACATCAATAAGTCCGTCTATAGGTCGTTCATTTCCATATTTATCAATTTCATATAAAGTAGAAATTATTTGATAATTATCAATATTTTCAATTTCAATGTAATTTGTATTATCTGTATCTTCTTGACTTAATGCTTCTTGTGCATATATTGTGTTAGTTAATGATAAAATAATAAAAAAAGAAATAATGTAAAGACTTATTTTCTTCATAAAATACCTCCTTATAATCCTCATAAACTATTCATTGGTTCAAATGTAATTATGAAATTTTAAATCATCCCCTTCACAATGTTAATAAATTAACAATATCTCTATACTAATATTATATCACTTTACAATATTAATACAACACTTTATATATTTAAACTCAATAAAATGCATAGGGTAGAATGTTTTATATATTTAACAGGGAAGAGATGACCTTCATCTCTTTCCTGTTTTTTAGTGTGATTGCAATAATCAGCTGGCTTTGAACTTGAATTTAAAGGTTGATTCTTTTGGGAATCCAAAGTTCTTGCTATAAATGACAGAAAACTTACAGTCAACCACTAAATTTTGCTCTTTTACCTGTAAATTAAAATTGTATTGAACGGAAGTTTTTAGCTTACGGTCAATAAGAAGATTTCTTGGAATTACCGGTAGCTTATGAAAGATATTTAAGAATAACGATACAGGTAAATAACTAAAAAAAGAGGATTGCCCGTAACAAGCCCAAAAATCCCGGGGAGAAGCAAAAATAAGCCCGTAACAAGCCCGCTCCACCCCGGGGAGAAACCCAAATAAGGCCCGAAAGAGGCACAAACCCCCGTTGATACATATCAACGGGGGCTCTATTAATCTCTAGGAATCATGCTTAAAAGCGTAGACTTCTCATTAAGTCTAGGGTTTTCAATGCACAAATCTAATAAGTATTCTAATGTTTTTCCAATATCTTTACCAGACAAGCCAAATTCAAGTAAGTCATTGCCGGAGATATCAAGCTCTTTAATGGAGAAGCAATCCCCTCGGCTAATGATATATGTGGCCATTTTTTTCAAATTCTCGTAGTGAGAAATCTTAACAGGATTAGTAATTCCTGTAAGTTCAGAAGCCGCAAGGCTTAAGGCTTTCTTGTAATCAAGAGTTAAGAAAAATAGGTCTCTACCAAGCTGTCTTAAGGCCTCTCTTATGGAAGGCTCTGTTTCTTGTATCTCTTTCTCACTAGCATCTAAAATTGAGCCCACTAACTTAATAGTCACGTTATCCATTTTTAAAGTCTTCAGAGTCTTAGTGGCTGCCTCGCTTCCAAGGGAAGAGAAGAGAATTGCATAACGCATACGAAGAAGCAAGTCCTTGTCATAATCTTTGGGAAAATGTTTCATTGCCTCAAGAGTTCTTCTTGTATGCTTGTTTGTTAATGCCTCGTCTATGTATGGAAGAATTTCCTTAAACAATCCAGTTTTTGAATATAAAAGACATTTTTCTGGATTGTCAGAAAGAAGAGTTTTTCCAAGTTCAACATGAACTCTTTCCATACTGATTTTCTTAATTGTTGGGGCGAGATCGTAAATTGCCGCCATTGTTTCATTTTCAATATCAAAACCAAGCTGTGCGCTAAAGCGAATAGCCCTCATCATTCGAAGAGCATCCTCAGTGAAGCGGTCGTGAGCCACGCCAACGCAGCGAATAAGCTTGTTATTAAGGTCAGCAATTCCACCATACTCATCCACTAGGCCCTCACTATCGTTGTAGGCCATGGCATTGATGGTGAAGTCGCGGCGACTCAAGTCATCTGTTAATAATACTGAAAATTCAACAGATTCCGGATGTCTACCATCTTTATATTCTCCATCAATTCTGTAGGTTGTAACCTCGTAGCCGTTCTTATCAATCATGACAGTTACGGTGCCATGCTCTATGCCTGTATCTATGGTTCTTCTAAAGAAAGATTTTACCTGAGTTGGGAGAGCAGAAGTTGTGATGTCCCAGTCTTGGGGTTCCTTATCTAGAAGAGTGTCTCGGACGCAGCCGCCAACCGCGTAGGCAGAATGTCCGTTTTCTTCAATTTTGCTTATTATAAATTTTACGTCCTCTGGAAGTTCTAAACTGAAAGCTTCCTTATTAAAGTTAGTATCCATATAAACCTCGAAATTAGATTATCTTAGATTTGTCGCCAAGGTGCACCCGCCCATATTGCGCGTGGGTAGTTACAGTGTTACACTCCGTGATGGCGCGCCCGTCCATATCGTTAGCGCCATACTGCGCGCAAACTAGTGGTCGTTAGCACCACCAAGCACAATCTAAGTCACGCATATTATATCATATAAAAACTTAGATAAAAATCAATATATTAAGCTAAAACTTCACAAATTCCAAGCACTGTGATAAAATTCAAGTGGAGTAGGGTTTGTTTTTGGCGGGTTTTCTGCCATTTTTATGAGGGATAATAATATGAAGAGAATGTGCGCAAGACTAATGGCTTTAGGGGTAAGTATTAGTTTATTGTTTACAGGTTCGGCTTGTTCTTTAACTGGAGATGGCAAGTCGTCTAGTACAATTACGCCGGGAAGCTCAATAACACTCGGAAGAGTGGTTAATAAAGTAGATGATATTGTTGAGGGAGAAGACTCAGAGTCTGCAACCTTAGTTGGAGTTTTGACTTATTTGGATACAGCCAATGATATGACCCATATGCTAGATATTGAATCTGGCGTGGAATACGAGGTGCCATATTCTGGCGGTACAGATATAAGAAGCGCCTATGATAAAGTGATAGCCGATTCTTCTATGGAATTAGGCGGGATTTATGACGTTTACATTAATAAGTCAGGTAAGGCTTCAGCCATAATTGGAAATTCTGATGCTTGGGAACGTAACGACGTTTCAAGAATCACAATAGATGAGAACAATCGAAAGATAACAATAGGAGCTTCGGTTCTTTTCTACGAAGAGGACACAGTTGTTCTGTCGGGCGGTGAGAGAATCAATATCGCCAAGATCGTGGACCAGGACAATTTAGTTCTAAGAGGTATTGGAGAGAAGATTTATTCTATAAATGTAACATCAGGTCATGGTTACGTGGAGTTTTCAGGACTAGACGCCTTTGAGGGTGGATATGTCACTATCGGCAAGCAATTATTTTCAGTTACAGAAGGAATGCTTGTAACTTCTCCCGTTGGGACTTATACTGTAGAGATACAGCTAGAAGATGTTTTAGCAACTAAGACTGTTACAGTTAAGAAGGATGAAACTTCTAAGTTGGATTTTAGCGAGTATGTGCCAGAGGCAACCAAGTATGGAACCGTGAATTTTTCAATCACACCGAACAATGCAATACTAAGCATTGACGGAGTGGAGGTGGATTATTCAGAACCTCTATCGCTAGAATATGGAAGACACTATTTGACATTGGCATGCAATCATTACGAGGAGTACACAGAGACTTTCGTGGTGAACTCTTCTTATAAGACCAAGGTCATTGACATGGTGTCTAATGGAACCGGCACAACAACTACCGAAAGTGAAACAACGGTTGATAATACTAGTGGTTATACGGTAAATGTGCAAGCACCGACAGGAGCAGCGCTCTACGTTGACAGCGTATATGTCGGAATTGTACCATGCACTTTTGCAAAATCTTACGGCAATAAGACAATCACACTTAAAAAGTCTGGTTACAAGACCGTAAGCTACACGATTTCTATAACCAACACCACTGGTAATTTAACATATAGCTTCCCAGATATGGAGGAAGCTAGCACAGAATCAGAGACGGAGAGCGCCACAAGTAACTAGCTATATATTCG
>NZ_JAEEVD010000100.1:0-2883 GCF_016290755.1 Lachnospira sp. | reverse complement strand
AGATAATTTGTGAGGTAGTAGATAATCCAAGCCTGCCAATAGTTGCTAATGTAAATATTGGTCATGCCACACCTAGATGCATCATACCATTTGGTGTGGATGCATCTGTTGATGCAGAAAAGCAGGTCATTAGATTTTAGAAATCAGAGGTAATTATGGTTACAATAATTACAGGTGCATCTCATGTGGGGAAAACTGTCTTGGCACAGAGGATGCTTGAAAAGTATAAATATCCATATGTATCAATCGATCATTTGAAAATGGGATTGATTAGAAGCGGAAACACAGAGCTAACACCAGAGGATGATGAACAGCTTGTAGGATATCTATGGCCTATTGTCAGGGAGATGATTAAGACTGCTATAGAGAACAAGCAGAATCTTATCATTGAAGGCTGCTATATTCCTTATGATTGGCGAAAGGATTTTGATGAGCAGTATTTGCAGGAGATTGCATTTATATGCCTAGCCATGACAGCTGAGTACATAGATTCTCATTTTGCTGAGATAAAATCACATGCTTCTGATATAGAAAACAGGCTGGATGATAGTGATTGCACAGCTGAAAGGCTTAAAGCTGATAATAGCCAGGTGATTTCGGGATACCAGAACGCTGGGGAGAAAGTAAATTTAATTGAAAAAAATTATGAGGATGTAATAGAACATTTACTTCAGTAAAGATATTTAATTATGCCAGAATATAGGAACAGGGCGATTACGGAAAAATTAAGTAATATATAAGATTATTACGTAGATTTTTAGGAGAGAAAAGTAAAATGAACCCCATAGAGTGGACACGCTCAAAAAAGAATAAACCGTATTTTTTATAACAAATCCAAGCCATAGACATGCTTTAACACGGATTATTCTATGTTTTATCCTTAAACCAAGTTGTGGACACGGATTTAACCGTCATTTGCTGATATAATTAGCAATGGAAGGATAATCATATGAAGAAAAATGCACATGTCTACACAGAAGAACAAATAAGAATACTTGAGCAGAATCCCTACACGCATTCTGTTTCTCCTTATAGATTAGTATTTACACTAGCCTTTAAAGAATTTTTTATATCTAAGGTTCATGAACCTGGAATGACTTGCCCCAAAATTCTAAGAGCCGCTGGATATGATACTCAATTTTTCACACGTTATTTTATCGATAGTGTTAGAAAAAAAATTCTAGCTGAGGCAGCATCTCCAGAAGGTTTGAAGCCTCCTCGAGGATTATCTCAAGCAGAAAAAATCAAGGCCTTTGCAGAGAAGGATTTAGACAGTCAAAGGACTGCAACCTCAATAAAGGAACTGCAAAGCAGAGTCGTTCATTTGGAACAACAAGTTGAGTTTTTAAAAAAAATTTCAAATACCTTGCATCCACCGGAGACTTAAAAAGTAAAAAACATTTGGTATTCGATGCCATTAAACGTGAGCTTGAGTCTGAATATAACAGTCTTGATGTCAAAGAACTGTGCTTACTAGCTGGAGTATCTCGTTCTGGTTATTATCGATATATATCTGAAGATGGAGCTCAAAAACGCTATGCTAAGGAATTAAAGGATAGCGAAGATTTTGCGCTTATAAAAGCTGCATATGACTATAGAGGATATGCAAAAGGATATCGTAGCATCTGCATGAGATTAGCTAGGATGGGCACTCCTATGAATCATAAAAAAGTACTAAGACTCATGAATAAATATGGACTAAAGTGTCCTGTTAGAAAAGCCAATCCTTATAGAAGAATGGCAAAAGCTCTAAAAACTAATGTTGTAGCTCAAAATCTAGTTGATAGACAGTTTAAGAGCCATGGACCCCGCCAGGTCCTTTTAACAGATATAACTTACATAAGATTACAAAAAAATTTTTGCTACCTTTCTGTAATAATCGATGCTTTTACTATGCAAGTTTTGTCTTTTGTACTTAGTGAGTCATTAGAGGTCGATTTTGTATTAGAAACAGTAAATATTCTAATAAAAAATCATTTACATTCACTAGATGC
The DNA here is from genome assembly GCF_016290755.1 of Lachnospira sp. Lineage (NCBI taxonomy): Bacteria > Bacillati > Bacillota > Clostridia > Lachnospirales > Lachnospiraceae > Lachnospira > Lachnospira sp. The sequence goes on along the minus strand of NZ_JAEEVD010000100.1, from coordinate 889 downwards.
AACTACAATAATCCACTCGGATCAAGGTTGTCATTATACAAGTGTAAAGTTCAGAGAACTAATAAAGGATTCAAACCTAAGGCAATCCATGTCTCGTCGTGGGAATTGCTGGGATAACGCTCCTCAGGAAAGTTTCTTTGGACACATGAAGGATGAACTGGCTCCATATATCCCTATGTGGGAAACTTTCGATGATGTGAATTATCGAATAGCAGATTGGATGGATTATTACAATAACGATAGATATCAGTCTCAATTAAAAGGAATGGCTCCTAATGAGTACTATCATTTTTTAGTTACTAATAAACTACCATCAGCATTGACATGAAATACGGTTAAAAAAATAAGCCTGTGTCCTTGACATGGGGTTCACTTTAAAGAGTTTTTATGAGTATAATTACGGAAGAATTATTGGTTATTATGAATTTTGCCGTAGGTAAACTATAAGAATTGCATCTAAAACTAGAATAGCCTACGGTAAAAATATGGAAGAAATGTATTTATTCCGTAAATAGAGTATAAGCAAGAATAATCACTACGGTATTTATAGTAGATTACTAGGATTTACCGTAAATGATGAATAAATATCATAATAATTCCTATAGGAGAAAAATATGAACCAAAAAGAAAGAATGCTTGCGAATCTTCCATATAAGGCATGGCTTGATGGACTCAGTGAAGAGCGCATGGAAAATAAAAAGAAGATATATAAGTATAATAATCTGGAGCCTGATAAGCAGGAGTAGAAGGATAAGCTTATAAAGGAAATCCTGGGTAAGACAGGCGAATCTATCAATATAGAGACACCTTTTCACTGTGATTATGGCTACAACATAGAGGTGGGAGAGAATTTCTTTGCCAATTATAACTTTGTTGTTCTTGATGTTGG
>NZ_JAEEVD010000099.1:0-2896 GCF_016290755.1 Lachnospira sp. | reverse complement strand
TCCAGAAGTTAAAGCCTTGTTAAGAATAAGAGCTGCCTTTCTTTCTTCAGGGTTTAAGTAAGTGTTTCTTGAACTCTTAGCAAGTCCATCATCTTCACGAATAATAGGGCAACCAATGATTTCGATGTTGTAGTTTAAGTCACGAACCATGCGCTTTACGATACAAAGCTGCTGTGCATCCTTTTGTCCAAAGTAAGCTCTGTTAGCTTCTGAAATGTTGAAAAGCTTAGTAACAACTGTGCACACACCGTTAAAGTGAATAGGACGAGTTTTACCACAAAGATTTTGTGATAATACGTCTACTCCTACGTGAGAGTGGAAGCCATCAAGATACATTTCTTCTGGGCTTGGATTAAAGATTAAGTCAACTCCAAGACCTTCGCATAATTTACAATCTGCAGCAAAATCTCTAGGATAGCTTTCTAAATCCTCGCCAACACCAAACTGAATAGGATTAACAAAATCACTTACTATAACAATGTCATTGTCCTCTCTAGCCTTCTTAATAAGACTTGCATGTCCTTCATGAAGATAACCCATTGTAGGAACAAGACCAATAGATAGGCCTTGCTTTTTCCATTCTCTTACATGCTCTTTAACCTCTTTAACTGTCTTTGTAATTATCATTTTCCTAATTCTCCTCGATTTCCTTTAATGTTTCCTCGTCTATTGCAAATGTATGCTCTTCACTAGGATATACTCCTGCCTTTACTTCCTCATCATATTTAATAAAGGCATTCTTCATTTCCTCACCAACATTAGCAAAGTGCTTAACAAACTTAGGCTTAAGTCCATCAAACATATTTAACATATCCTGATAAACTAAAACCTGACCGTCACAGCCCGCTCCAGCACCGATTCCAATAGTTGGAATGTGAAGCTTCTTAGATACAATGCTTGCAAGCTTTGCAGGTACACACTCTAAGACAACCATGAAAGCACCGGCCTTTTCTACTGCAAGGGCATCCTCAATTAACTGCTTTGCCTGATTAAGATTTTTTCCCTGTACCTTAAAGCCACCAAAGCTATTAATAGACTGTGGTGTAAGACCAATGTGGGCACAAACTGGAATATCTGCCTTAGTAATGGCCTCGATTTGTTCGCAAACCTTAGCACCACCTTCAAGCTTTACAGCCTGTGCATGACCTTCCTTAACTAAACGTCCTGCGTTTAAAACTGCATCATAAATTGATGTCTGATAAGAAAGGAAAGGCATATCTGCTATTAAAAATGTATTGTCTAAGCCACGTGATACCGCTCTTGTATGATGTATCATGTCCTCCATAGTTACTGAAAGAGTATCCTTATAACCAAGAATTGTCATGCCAAGGGAATCTCCAATTAAAATGCAGTCGATACCGGCCTTTTCCATAATGCATGCAGTTGTGTAATCATAGCATGTAAGCATACTAATCTTTCTTCCCTCTTGTTTAGCCTTAGCTAGGCTTGTTACTGTTCTTTTCATTTAAAGCTCCTTTATCTAGTTATTTATCTAAAAGCGAATTCATAATTGAATAATCTCTATCTGGGTGTTTCTTACTTGCAATTAAAACTAATTGCTTTGAGAGGGCCTTGTAAGCCTCTTTATAGCTATCCTTTTGGGAAAGGCAGTCAAGGTGGGATATTACTGTCTTATAATCATTTCTTTCAATAGGGCCAGTTAATGCATTTTCACAACCCTTATTAATTATGCTAGAAAGATTACTCTCTAAAATGTTAGATAAAGCCTGGTTGGCATTCTCCCTTGAAAAGCCACAATCAAGTAAAAGATTAGTTGCCATATCCACAAGGCCTATCATTAAGTTAGAGGCAAACACAGCGCTAGTGTGGTATTTAACCTTGTCTTTAGAATCGATGAACTGATAGCTGTTATGACAAGACTTAATGAGTTCCTCGATAATTTCCTTTTTTTCAAGTCCTAAAGGATTAGTAAGATTTCCTTCAATTGTAAAAAACGCTTTGGATAAATCCTGGTATGATGTGTATTTATCTGATATTGCCAGGAATGGATGAACCGAAAAAGTAAAGGCTCCTTTAGCCTCTAGTTCCGATAAGATTTCGTGATTAAAAGCCCCACTACAGTGACAAAAAATCTTTCCAGCAACAGGGTATTGGGAGATTTCTTGTGAGATAGCAGCTAATGCACTATCTGGCACTGTAAGGAAAATAATATCACTTTCACCTACAAGATTTTTAATGTTAGTAAATTGCTTAGAGTCCGTAAACTCTGCTGCCTTTAATGATGATGATAAGTTTTGACTATAATAGCCGGATAAAAAATGCTGGTTAAGTTTGAGATATTTTCCGAGAGAAAAACCAACTTTACCAGCACCAATAAAACCTATATTCATATAATCACCGCCTTTCGTACCCTTGCCTAAAAAGCTCATATATTAGGTCTTGCATAGGATCAAAATTAAAGTGATATTTACTTATAATCAAAATAAAAATTTATCGGTACAGCTTCTTTCGAATACCATCCAATAGCAGACTATAGCACGAGTATGTGGGAGAGTCAATTATTGTTCAGAATTTTAAGCAATTTTGAAGGCAGTGGCACTTTGTGTCATCTGTTAGAACTATATATCAATAGATGAAAAACTATACCGATTATGATATAATATTTGTAACTGTAACGTGACCAAAGTGAGGAAAAAATGGATAAATACAAATTTCATGTGAATAAGTATAGTGTTTCCATGATTGTAATTGGAATTGTACTTAATTGTATGGGTAGAATTATAGCCACTAATCTATATTTGCCATTTTATATGGATGCTTATGGCACTTATTTAGTGAGTATAGTTTTAGGCCCTCTTGCCGGTGCATTTGCAGGTCTGGCTATGAATTTAATATTTGCAATAGGAAATCCCAGCGACTTATTATATTCCATTGT
>NZ_JAEEVD010000059.1:0-14767 GCF_016290755.1 Lachnospira sp. | reverse complement strand
AAGCTTTAAGCGGGGGTATAAAGCTTACTAGTGTCAGAAGGGGTTAAAGCCCCTTCTGACAGGTGGCACAAAGTGCCACTGCGTTCATGAGGAAGTAGCGAAGCGGATTCCGAATGTCCGCTTTACATCGGTGGAAACCTTGACTAGCACTGACATATCAAGTACAATTAATTAAAAATATTTTTTAGGAGGATTTGATTTTGGATTCTCACAGTACGATCCAGCTAATTGTAATTATTATCTTACTTATATTATCTGCTTTCTTTTCATCGGCAGAAACCGCATTTATAACGGTAAGTAAAATCAAATTAAGACAACTAGTGGATGAGAATAACAAACGAGCAATTCTAGTAAGTAAAATTCTAGACAATCAAAGCAAGATGCTTAGTGCGATTTTAGTAGGTAATAATATTGTTAATATTTCCTGCTCTGCCCTAGTAACAACATTTACGATTAGAATGTGGGGTAATTATGCCACAGGTATTGCTACTGGTGTTCTAACAATTTTTGTATTAATCTTTGGCGAGATTACACCTAAGAATGCAGCAACCAAGTATTGTATGCAGTTAGCTTTAATTTATGCGCCAGTTATTAATGCATTGATTCACATTTTCACACCAATTATTATAATCATTGATTCGATTTCTAAGGTCTTTTTAAGATTACTTGGCGTCAATGAAAATGATAAAGACACGACTATTACAGAAGATGAATTACGAACTATCGTTAAGGTAAGCCACGAAGAGGGCGTTATTGAATCTGACGAGCGTAAAATTATAAATAATCTTTTCGATTTTGGTGATACTAATGCAAAGGACGTTATGATTCCAAGAATCGACATGGTTTTAGTTAATATTGAGGCCAGCTATGACGAGGTTTTAACCCTCTTTAGAGAGACTCAATATACTAGACTTCCAGTTTACAAGGTAGACACTGATAATATCGTAGGTATTTTAAACATAAAGGATTTAGTCCTTACTCCTATGGATGGAGATTTTAGTATTGAAAATATAATGCGAAGCGTTCATTTTACATTTGAACAGAAGAATACTTCCGAATTATTTAGAGAGATGCAGCTTAATTCCACAAGTATTGCAATTGTCCTTGATGAATACGGCTCAACTGCTGGTATGATTACAACAGAGGACTTACTTGAGGAAATCGTTGGTGAAATTAGAGATGAATATGATACCGAGGAAAGGGAAGGCATCCATAAGATACGTAATAAGACTTATAGAGTAGAGGCTTCCTTTAAGCTTGATGATTTAAATGATTATCTTGGGCTTAACCTTGAATCTGAGGATAATGATTCCATTGGCGGACTTATTCTTGAAAAGCTTGATAGAATACCAATGGCTGGGGATAAGCTAACTATTGGAAATGTATGGTTATTTATTGAAAAAGCTTCAACTAAGAGAGCAGAATCAATAATACTTAAGATATTAGATACAGATAAGACTTCTTAAACTAAACGAATAAAGGCTATGAATTAGGAATTTCCTTATTCATAGCCTTATTTTGTGAGAAATTATATTATTTCATTGTTATATAGCTTTTATTCCTTATCCAATTTTTTAAATAGTACGTTAATCGAAAACATACTAATTATTAACACTAAAGAGAAAGCGATAATTACAATATAAGTAATAATTTGAGCATTATCGCCAGTCTCAACATCATCTGTATCTGCTGCCACCTCTGAGGAATCTACTAATGTTCCTGCTGTAGCCTCCTTAGAAGTCTCACTTGTAGTTTCTTCTGTAGAGTCCATATCATCCTCATCTGCTGCTAGATCAGTCGTTTCTGAATCTGCTACAGTTACTAAAACTGCATCTGAAATACCTGAAAAAGAATGACTTGAGCTTGTAATTACAAAATCTGTAGAGCCTGCCTGCTGTGTAGTTATCTCATTTGCACTCTGACCAAAGTCAAGGTTTGACATTTCACCAGTTGGCACTTCACCTGTTGGCATTTCGCCTGTTGTCACTTCGCCTGTTGGTTTTTCGCCGGTTGGCATTTCGCCTGTTGGCACTTCGCCTGTTGGTGTTTCCTCAATTAGAGTTTCTCTAGTTGGGATTTCGTTAGTTGAATCAGTATTTACGGGCATCCCCCCTATTGTTTCTTCTCTATTTGGCATTCCAGCCGCAAAAGAATTACTAGATGTAGAAGTGTATTGTTGCATTGTGCCAGTTATATATGAACTTACGCTAGTGTAGTAGCCATTAAAAATTGTTCCTTCTAACTCTCCACCTTTATAAAGATGATAACTAGTATCAAGAGCTAAATCACTAGAAGATAAGACTATAGACTGGTAGGCTCTATCTGTTGTATAGGCCATGACTACATTTTCATTATCATCTGTAATTACAATGCTTGTACCTGCCTCAACCTTCTGACTAAAAGTAAGAGTTAAATAAACCTGGCTAGATTCCTCACTTATAGCATCTAACATATTACCCGTTGAACAAACTGTACCTCCATTTATATAGATTCCTGAATTAGAATCTAGACCTGAATCTTGGCTTTGCTCGCAACCCTTTGTAATAATTAGTCCATTGTAAATGTAAATGCTACCGTTTGAATCAATACCATCCCCTTCTGCATCTGAAGCTGCTACTGTTTCTCCATTATCATTTGTCTCATATTCAATTGCACAGTCACAAACAAGACTATTAACTGAAATTGAAATAAGCGAACCGTTAGATGAAGCATTTATACAATCATCATAAGCTGTAATTGTATAATCTCCTTCTCCTCCTTCAAAATAAATATCTCCCTTTGTCTCAATACCTTCGTTTTTAGTACTTGTAATGCTTAAACTTCCAGAACCTGCAAAATAAAGAGCTATATCAGAACTTATAGCACCTGCATATTTATAATAGTAAAGTGGATCTCCTTCTGAAATACCTTCACTATCCGCTGTTTCTGTGGCAAATAATACATTTTCAATATCACTAGCACTGTAAATGCCGTAATATGCTGATAAATCAGAATTAGTATAATTACTTGAATAAGAAGCGTAGGAATCTAAATTGTCCTTATCCATAAGACTTACCTTCTTTAATCTACCACCTGTAATTGTATTAGTTGTTCCTGCCATAGAGTAAATTGTAACCTTGGCCGCATCATAACTTGTATCCTTGTTATATGCAAAAATTGCTGGAAGGGTGTTCTTTGATGTAAGAGTGACGTTATTAAGCATTAGGTTAATATCGCCCTCTTTGTCGTTGGTGTTTACAGCTATTGTTGTCTTTTTGGCTGTTCCTGAGAATTCTATATTAGCTACTGTATTAATATTTATGACATTTGCTTCTATCAGATCATTGTCCTCAATTGCTGTTAAATCGTCACTTAGAGACATTTTATAAACTGTTGAGACTCCATCAAAGAGAAATTCAGTAATATAAATATCTGCTAAGTTATTGTTATTATAATCTTCTAAAAATGTGTCATAATCTTCTAGTGTATATGTTTTAATTTCATTAGTATTCCCATCTACCGTCATTGTAAAATCTGATAGATTAACATAAATATCTGCCTCTAAATTAGTTTCTTCTGCTGCATAAGTATTAGTTAAATTAAGAAGAATTAATGATACGAGGCTAGTGAAAAATAAAACCCCAGTTAGCAAATAAGCTACTGTTTTTTCATAAGTAGTGGATTTAAAATTTTTAACCTTCATGAAAAAATCTCCCATTTAATTTTTTATTTCTCACAATTTGATTATAAGAAAAAGAAAAAGGCAAGACAAGGAAATCCACCTTATCTTGCGCTTTTTTCACAAAAGATTCACATTGTAAATCCATATATAGTTTTATTATAAAGCCTTAATTCTATCAAGAGCTCTAACTGTATTCTCATAAGAACCAAATGCTGTAAGTCTAAAGTAACCTTCACCACTTGGACCAAAGCCCGAACCTGGAGTACCAACAACGTTAGCATTCTCAAGTAAGTAATCAAAGAATTCCCAGCTTGTCATCTTATCTGGAGTCTTAAGCCAGATATATGGCGCATTAACACCACCTGAAACTGTGTAACCAGCTTCCTTTAAGCCTGTAAGGATTGTCTTAGCATTATTCATGTAGTAAGCAATCTGTTCCTTAGTCTGCTTCTGGCCTTCTTCTGTATAAATAGCAGCACCAGCCTTCTGAATAATGTATGGAGCACCATTAAACTTAGTTCCATGTCTTCTTGCCCAAAGGCTATGAAGCATAACGTCTCCGCTCTTTAAATCCTTAGGAATTACTGTAAAGCCAAGTCTTGTACCTGTAAAGCCTGCATTCTTAGAGAAAGATCTAAGCTCGATTGCACATGTTCTTGCACCTTCACATTCATAAATTGTATGTGGTACATCCTCTTCTGTAATATATGCCTCATAAGCTGCATCATAGATAATTACTGCGCCAACCTTATTAGCATAGTCAACCCATCTTTGAAGCTCTGACTTAGTAATTGTAGAACCTGTAGGGTTATTAGGGAAGCAAAGATAGATAATATCAGGTGTTTCCTTTGGTAAATCAGGGGCGAAATTAGTCTCGGCTGTACATGGCATATAAATAACGTTAGACCACTTGCCAAGATCTGGAAGATAATCACCTGTTCTACCTGCCATAGCATTAGTATCAACATATACTGGATAAACTGGATCACAAACTGCAATCTTATTATCTACAGAGAAAATGTCACCAATATTACCTGAGTCTGACTTAGCACCATCAGATACAAAGATTTCATCTGCATTAATATCTGCACCACGTCTCTTATAATCAAAATCTGCAATTGCATTTCTTAAGAATTCATATCCTAAATCTGGAGCATAACCCTTAAATGTCTCCTTATGAGCCATCTCATCAACCGCCGAATGAAGAGTATCAATAACAACTGGTGATAATGGTAATGTTACATCACCGATACCAAGTCTAATTATTTCTTTGTCTGGATTAGCATTCTGATATGCATTAACCTTCTTAGCAATAGTTGAAAAAAGGTAACTTCCTGGGAGCTTTAAATAGTTTTCATTAATTTTAAACATGTTCTTCCTCCTAACATTTACGTACAATGATGTAATTATACAACCCCAAAAAGTTAGATACAACTAAATAAAGCAAGACCTAATAATATTAAGTCTTGCTTTTAGTTAAGCATTATACATCAAGATAAAATCTTAATAATCTCTCGTACTCTGTATTAATTGCCAACAGTATATCTTTATCACCGCTCATATTATCTGGATGATATATCTTAGCTAGTGATTTATATCTCTTTTTTAAAGTGTCCTGATCATGTACCCCCTTAAAAAATATCTTTACACCGTCAGAATTAGCAGCATTCTTTCTTGCCTCTCTATAGACTCTGTCCTTATAGACAAGCTTTTCTCTTTCAAATCTCTCCTTATCAATAGTTAACTGGCGATTCTGCTTTTCAAGCATCTGCCACTTTTGATCATAGAGACTCTTTTGATTCTCAAGTTGCTGCTTTAAAATCATGTTCTTATTCTGCTGTCTTGCTAACATGTGCTTTTGTATGTCTATGAGATTTCGTTCATCTTCAAGCGTCTTATCTAGTTCCTGTAATCTCATATGTTCCTTAAAAAGCCACTTTTTCTGCTCCTTTTCACTAAGCTGCTGAAATTCTTTATGCTTATCTGCTGTCATTATAGTATTAGCATCATCTTCAACTAACTTAACGTCCTCCTTTAAAGAGCTGTTATTAGACGCTGCCTGTGAATAGTCCTCTAAATTAGAGGAATTATCTAGTATAACCTTCTTATCTAATTCTTCCTGTTTGGTCTCTTCTTTTAAAGGCTTTGAGTTTGCCCAATTAATCTGGGCTATATTCTTCTTCTTTAAATTATCTTCAAGACCTTCACTTTCAAACCCTTTTACCCCTGAAGCTTTAGCAATTTTGACTGCAACACTCTTGGCATAATTCTCTACATTAGAATTAGCAAAATAATTAGTCTTAAAATTTTCCTGCATAGTTCACTCCGTTTTTTACACGTTCAATATCCTAACTTTATGTTAAAACTAATTTACTATTTAGTCAACTAAAATAAGTTAAACTATTCTACTAGTATAAAAAAGAGAGACATTTTCAAAAAAAATCAAAAAAGTCTCTCTAATAATGCAAAATAAAGTTATTCAATTAAAACTAATTTGAGCATCTAAGGCGCTCTGTGTAAGCTAATAGGAATGGTCCAACACCCTTAGCATCGTCCTTTACGATAGGCTCTGACATATAGTAGTCATAAGTACCTGGACGATTGTTGCTACCACCTAAACCGGCAACTAAACAGATACCGTCAAGAGAAATTGTTCCGTCTTCTCCAGCCTTTAAGTATCTATCTTCGATACCCTTTAATGCCTTAAAGCCGTATTCTCTATAACTTTCTGGTAAGAAACCAAGTCTTACACCCTTTAAGAGAGCATAAGCCATAATTGCGCTACCTGATGTCTCAAGATAATTCTTCTCCATGCCACCAAAGTTTACAACCTGGTACCACATACCTGATTCATCCTGATACTTAAGCATTGCATTCATAAGGTCAACAAATGCGTCTTTCATCATCTTGCATTCCTTATCATACTTATGGTCTTCGTTATCTACCTTATCTAGAGTATCTAAAAGTGCCATAGCATACCAACCAATAGCTCGTAACCAAACATTCTGAGAAAGTCCTGTAACCTTATCACACCAGAAAGCTTCCTTGCTTGTATCAATAGCATGATAGTAAAGTCCGTTAAGAGGATTTCTTAAATTCTCAATTACAAACTTAAACTGGCTGAAAATGTCATCATAGTTGGCTCTGTTATTGAACTTAGTTTCATATTCCATATAGAATGGCTGTCCCATATACATGCCATCAAGCCATACCTGGTTTGGATAAATGTCCTTATGCCAGAAATTGCCTGTCTTAGTTCTTGGCATGATTTCAATCTGAGAATAAACTAAATCAATTGCCTTCTTGTACTTTTCTTTGCCTGTTAATTCATAGAGTTCAAATAAAGTCTTACCTGCATTAACATTATCTATATTCTTCTCACCAATGCTGTAGCCGTCAATGCTTCCATCCTCAAAAACTCTGTGATCAATAAATTTGTCGGCGAAGTCTAAATACTTCTTGTCTCCTGAAATTGCATACATTTCTAAAATAGCCTTAATCATAACGCCGTCAATGTAATTCCACTTTGACTTAATGCCTGCCTTAAGCTTTTCGATGTTCCATGCTGGAGTATCAAGTGTACTTCTCTCCATTAAACCATCGATATACTGTACTATGATGTCCATTTGTATCTCCTTAAATTCCCTTAATTTGAGTATCAAATTTAACACTCAATGCTCTAATTTTACTCCATAGAATATAAAATATCAAGCTATCTAAACACTTGTTTTTACTTGACATTGTCTGTTATTTGTCAGACAATTATATTAATTGTACTATTAGGAGGTAAATATGAAAACTGGCATAGTTTTTGAAGGTGGAGCTTTTAGATCTATCTATTCATGCGGCGTAATGGACGCCTTACTCGAACTTGATTTTATGCCTGATTATATAATCGGTGTATCTGCAGGTGCAGCTTATGCAGCAAGTTATGCATCTAAGCAGGTTGGTAGAAATTTAAAAATTATCATGGATTATCGTGATGATAAGAGATACATGGGACTTCTTAATATGTTAGATCCTGGTAACCGTTCATTATACGGTCTTGATTTTGCTTACGAGACTATTCCTAATGAACTTGTACCTTTTGATTATGATGCATTTAGAGAATATAAGGGAGAATTCTACTGCGTAGTAACAAATGTAGAAACTGGTAAACCAGAGTATCTTCCATATACAGGTCTTGATAAGACTAATACAGTACTTAAGGCAACTTGTGCCCTTCCTGTATTTTTCCCATATATCAATATCAATGGCACAAACTATATGGATGGTGGTTTATCTGATTCTATCCCTGTAGAGAGAGCCCTAGCAGATGGCTGTGACAAGCTATTAGTAGTTCTTACAAGAGAACCGGGTTATACAAAGACTACATCAAGTGTTACAAAGCAGGCTGCAAAGATTTATAAGAATAAGCCTGAGCTTGCAAGAGACTTACTTACAAGAGCGGATAAATATAACCGCCAGCTTGAAAGACTTGACCGTCTTGAAAGAGAAGGTAAAGCTTATGTTATGAGACCTGTTTCTACAAAGGGCTTTAAAAGAACAGAGAAAGATAAGACAAAGATTTTATCTCTTTATAATGATGGTTATAATCAGACTTATAACCAGATTGAAGCAATCAGAGATTTCTTTAAGGCTTAATACTAGCTTTGAAAATGTATTGCTAAGGGACATAAAAGCAAAAAGCTCTAGTTACTTTAAAAGTAGCAAGAGCTTTTTTTATAAATAATATCAATCTTATAAATTACCCAATATAAAATCCTTAGTAATTCCAATAGCTTCCCTTAACATAAAGTTAGGAAGTATTATCATATCTGATTTAGCTGGATAGCTATATACATTTTCAAAGCCAGTCTTTTTAGCAATTAGGCAAGCTCTAAATATGTGGAAGTTAGTAGATACAATTAAGACCTTGGCCTTACTATCCTTAATTATCTCATAGGAATTTGCTAGGTTCTCATCTGTGTTAATAGACCTATCTTCTTTTATGATTCTATCCTCACTTACTCCCTTATCAATTAGATATTCTGCCATAGCATCTGCCTCTGTCATATGCTCATTGGGGCCTTGTCCACCAGATACTATAATTGGGCAGTCATAAATATTTGCTAGTTCAAGGGCTGCGTCTAGGCGTAATTTAAGAGCCTTTGAAGGACCCGCCTCCTTAACTAGGCAACCTAAAACTATAATGTAGTCGTAATTATTCTCCTTATCCTTCTTTGCAAAGCCTGATACAATAAGGCCTTCAAGGACTATAAATAAGGCTAGATCTATGGTAAAGACTGACCAGAAGATTCTTTTTATAATTTTATGAATTTTAATTCTGCCGGACTTTTCTAATCTTTTTAGTAAATATAGGACAATGAAAAAAGCAGAAATTATAATCCACATAAAGACAAAACTAAGTTTGAAGCCTGCATAACTAACGCAGATTATATAGTAAAGGGCCGATAGAAGGCCTACAATTAAAAATACATTTTCCATAAAAACCTCTCATTCCGCAATTCCTAGTATAACAAAGAATAGGCGGGATTTATAGCTTTAAAAAGAAATCGGACACTAGTACTATTTTCCTAGATATCAGAGAAGTTAAGTTTGCTAAAATTAGATAAAAGCTTATTTTAAAGGAGATTATTTTTATGTTTAAGTATAATAAGGATGTTATTGCAACTGATTGCGAACCAGGCGTTACAAGAAAGATTTTATGTTACTCAGACGAACTTATGATGTGCGAGATTCACTTTGAGAAGGGTTCTAAGGGAAATTTCCACTCACATGAGCATTTACAGATTACTTATATTGCTGAGGGTAGTTTTGAGTTTACTATCGATGGCGAGACTAAGGTTGTAAATAAGGGTGATAGTGTTTATATGCCAAGTAATTCTCTTCACGGTGTTACATGTCTTGAAGAAGGTATCTTAGTAGACGTATTTAATCCAATGAGACAGGATTTCTTAAAGTAGATTAGAGTGAAATTTAGATATCTAAATAGTAAATTAATTACAAAAATAAGGGAAGTGCCCTAACTTGCACTTCCCATTTTTTCTTTTATATTTATTAAAACTGCTTCTAATCTATCAATATCAACTGCTTCGCTATAGTAATAGCCTTGATATTCTAAGCAACCGATGCTTTCAAGTATTAATTTCTGCTCTTCATTTTCTACATATTCGGCTAATATATCAATATTAAACTGATTTGTTAGATTAGTAAGAAAACTTACTATTTCTCTACTTCTTTCATTATTTACTACATCCAGACTTAAATTCCCGTCTATCTTTACTAGGTCAAAAACATTGTATCTTAGATATTTAAGAGAGGTACTGCCCATAGAGAAATCATCAATACCAAAGCGGTAACCAAGCTTCTTTAACCTATCTAATCTTGAGATTAAATCATAGTCAATCTTTAGGCTATCCTGCTCTGTGATTTCAATTAAAATGTTAGGAATATATTCCTTATGTTCTCTAGCTATTAGAGCTAAAAATCTCTCAAATTCCTCCATTTGGATTGCCTGACCTGTTAGGTTAATTGAAACCTTGCAATCTTTTCCAAGTATCTTTATTAACTTTGGCATGTCCTTAATTGCGCTTTTAAAAATGGCCTTCTCTAATTTAGCTGCCATACCCATTTCCTTAGTTAAGCCCATAACTAAAGGAGTGTAAATCTTACCATTATTAGAGTATTCCCAATTTAAAAGGCACTCTACGCCAATACATTTATCCTTACTGTTAAACTGAGGCTGATATCTTAAATGAACATCATTATTTTCAATCTTATATTGAATTTCATCAGCGATGGAACGAGCTAAAACTCCGTATCCCCCTTTAATCCCAAGGATACTAAGTTCAACTCCTTCTTCCTCTGATTCCTTAACTAGCCTTGTAAGCTCATTAATCTTTTTAGCTTCCTGATCTAGCGCTCTCTTCTCTGAATAAACCACAAAAGGTGCATAAATTGCCACCCCTATAAAAAAGTTAAAGAGCTGCAAAAGGCTACCAGCAATGGAGCCTGTGGCCATAAATCCATTTATAAAAATTGGAGTAGTCCACTTAACATTGCTTATTAGTCCTGGCACAATGCCAAGGGCCATGGCTAGACTTGCATTTAAATAACTAATCACTGGCACTAACATAAATGGTATGAAATATACAGGATTTAGTACAATTGGCAAACCAAATAATAATAATTCATTAACATTAAAAATTAGTGGAACACTTGATAAAGTAACTAATTTCTTTGATGTATTCTTTTTACCAAAAATTAGTATGGCAAGGGCTAAACATAAAGTGGAGCCGCAGCCGCCCATTACTGCAAATACCTCAACGGTTGTAAAGGAATGCAGATTGCTTAGCATAACTGAAGTGTCAAAATTCTTTACCTTATCAAAATTTAAATCTCCAGGAGTCATAACACTTGAGCCATGAATTCCTAAAAACCAAAGTATAGATTGAATCATTAAAAAGGCTAAGCTTGTAATAACAGAACCACCTCTAAAGAAGAATAGACTTAGGAATGCTTTTCTATTAACTTCCTGAATTGACTCCATACCTGTTGTTTTAACTAGGATCATATAAATTAGTACAGCAATAATAAATACTATAATAGTAGCCGGCATTGAATAAAGCATCTGAGTATATGTATCATCTGCCCCACTAGAATAGAATCTAAAACCATGCTTTAGATTATCATTAATTAAAATGTAAAAATATGACGTAATAATCGTCAAAAAGATTGCTGTAAAAACACCATCTTCGCCTAAGTTACTTATATCAAATTCTTTAAAGTTAAGACCACCACTAAATATGGCAAACACTATTAAGCTTATAAATACTAGGCTATAATTCTTAACCCCATCTGCCTTCTCAGTATTAGAAATACTTAAGGCTAGTGTAATTGTCATATATATGGCTAGCATACCAAAGGTTGCATTATAAACAGTCTGTAATAATTCCCTAAAAAAGCCATCTAGCAAAGCATCTATAAATATTTGATAGCTATGAATCGGCAATGTCTCTAATATAAGTGCAAAAGAACCCACCAATAAAATTGGTATAATCATTACTAAGGCTTGTCTAATAATTTGTAAAATTTTTATCTTATCTATAATTTCAAAAACTTTCCCCATGACTGTCCTCTGTAAAAATTTCTATTTAATATCATAGATAAATATTAAAAAAAATAAAACCCTCTTATATGGGGGTTTTATTTGTAAAGCGGACATTCGGAATCCGCTTCGCTACTTCCTCATGAACGCAGTGGCACTTTGTGCCACCTGTCAGAAGGGGCTTTAACCCCTTCTGACACTAGTAAGCTTTATACCCCCGCTTAAAGCTTACGCTTTTGAAGCGGGGGATTGCTTACACTGCGTTCAAATTAAGTTCTTTTTATAAATTCAATTCTACATTTAGGACATTTAATACTAATCTTTCCCTTGCCCTTTGGAACTCTAATCTTCTGATTACAGTTAGGACATTTAAAAATCTTATGGGTCTTTCCATCCTTAATTCTAGCCTTTAGGTAGTTTAATTTACCCTGACACTTATAATATATATTTAGATATCTTTGGTTCTCTTTAGACCTCTTTGAAATATTTCTTGAGAAAACTCTAAAATATGTATATATCAATAATAATATTGCGATAAAGTAAACTGCACTATTATGAATAAATAAGGTTAATACAAGCAATACCATGCATACAATAGAAGTAAATCTAGAAAATTGATCCATTCCATATCTTCCATACATAAAGCTTGCAAATTTATTTCTAAAATTATTCATACAAAAGAGTACCTCCAAATCCATTAGCTAATAATAATCATCACAAATTCATTTGCTAATAATACTCTATCATATAGCTTTATAAATACAATAAAATAAAAATAAAAAATTCCTTATATATTTAGTTGTCCTCCATATATACATTTCCATCTAAGTCTTTAAAGTAGAACTTGTCTTCAAAAATGATATAGCTGTGGGCTGAATTTTCCTTTGGAATTGAAACTGAACCTGGATTAACATAAGTATAGTTGCCTCTTTTTTCAAACTTTGGCACATGAGTGTGACCGCAAAGTAATATATCCCCATCCTTTAGAGCTGGCATATTCTTTTCATCTAACTTATGGCCATGAACCAAAACAAAATCCTGTCCATTTACACTTAAAAATGCCTGTTCACAAAGGACATTAAAATCAAGTACCATCTGGTCAACTTCTGTATCACAGTTACCTCTAATACAAATAATCTCATTTCTTAAGGGATTGAGCATACTTATAACTTCCTTTGGTGCATAGTCCTTTGGCAAATCATTTCTTGGACCATGATATAAAATGTCCCCAAGTAATACTAATCTCTTTGCGCCCTCTTCCTTGTATCTATCTAGCATCTTCTTACAATAGTAAGCAGAACCGTGGATATCTGAAGCTATCATTATCTTTTCCATAAATACACTCCTTTATTATCATTTATCTAGTCTAATTTAGCTAAACTAAAAGGCAGGACTTAAGCCTGCCTTTAATTTATCTTGCTAGTTTTTGTACTGTTGGTACCTTATAATCGCTAGCGTAGCTTAAATATTGCTGCAGAGAATTCTTCACCTTATACATGTCTAAGATCTTTTTAAGGAAGGCGATGGTAGACTTTTTGTACTTCATATTAGAGAGCACTAAAACTGCTGCCTCGTCATTATATCCTCTTGCAAAACTCTTAGCATATCTTGCAAATTTAAGCTTATTTAATTCTGGTATATCATAATAATTTTGTAAAATCTCTAAAGCCTCAATAACCCTAGTATTATCAAAATCTAATTCTACTAAAGGTCTCTTTATGATTAGATTGTCGATTTTACTAATATTACTTTTAATTTTATTTGAATAGAGTTCAATAATATCGCTTTTTATTGTTGTTAAAGAATATTTGTTATAAAGTCGCATACCAATGAACATACCACTATCATTCTCATCACCAAAAAAGTAATTTAGTAATACATCTTCCTTTGTAACACCCTCTTCAATCTTCTTTACATAAAGACCTTTGCTTAGACGAGTTATAATGCCTTCGCTTGCAATACGTTCTACTGCGCGGAAAAATGCATCTTGGCTCATCTTAGTAAACTTATCCTCGTAAAGAGAATTAACTGCTACAACACTAGAATCAGGTAGGCTATCAAAATAATTAATTATTCTATCCCTATTCTTTATCATTATTTATCTTACCTCTTCTAAGTTAATAAGGTTATCCTCATCCTTCTTCTCTTCAGACTTCTCATCAGTCTTTTCCTCTGACTTTTCAGGCTCTGCCTTATTAATAACCTTAACTAAAACATCTTCGTCATCTGCAAAGATAGCATCCTCATCAAAATCTTCAAATTCATCCTCGTCTTCTTCATCTACATAGAAGTTAACTGGAATAACCTCAAGACTTGTAGCTACAGCTTTACCAATGATATAAACTGTATGAATACCCTCTTCCTTAACATTCTCAACTAGGTTTCTAACACCAGCTGCTACTCTGTCAACGTCACAAACAACATTAACGCCCTCTGGTAAAATGATTGTTACATTACTTGCATAGCTTGAGAAGTTAATGTAAACATCCTTTTCAAATACTGCTAAGCCTAAATCAAGAGTTGTATTAGCGCAAACTGACTTTAATTCGCAACCTACAAATTCCTCATCCTCAATCTCAACAATCTTCTTTTCAGCAATAGCATTGTACTTTCTAATTTCAGCATCAATACTGTCGTTTTCTTCCTTTACAAACTTGTCCTTTGTCTCTTTATATTTGTCATATACTAGCTTTGCAGTTGCAACACAAGCACCTGTAACAGCAATAAATTTTAATAAGCCATTCTTCTTAGCCATAACCATTACCTCCATATTTTGATATAATAAATATTAGCATTTTGTCGTCTTTTTTTCAAGTTTAACTCAGTCGGAGAAATCCCCCACCTCTAAGCGTTAGCATAGGTGGGGGTTATGACAAACTATACTTAGTCGGGGTACAAGCTCCGACTGAGTTAAACGCTCCGCGAGGATGCGCACGGATTCGGACAGGAATTTGTCTGCTGAAGCAGACCCGAATCCGGCGCGCAAGACTCGCGAG
>NZ_JAEEVD010000098.1:0-3033 GCF_016290755.1 Lachnospira sp. | reverse complement strand
AGTAGCCCTGAGCTTTCTACCGTACGCAGCAGGTAAACAGCAACTCGTCCTAGAAATGCCACAAACACAGCACTTAGGACATTGAAAAAGTTCTCAAAGAGATAATCGTTTTACAACGTATTACGTCTTTGGACAATCATATACGATTTATTACACCTCAGGGCAACTGTCCTGGGGTGTTTCATTATGTAAATCTATAAAAATGTAGAATTCTACATTTTTATAGATTTAATGTATTACCTTAAAGGAACTCAAATTATTTGAGTTCCTTTTTTAGTTATCAGAACTAATTTAAGATTTTGTTTTAGTTGTTACTCAAAAAATTTTAGTTCATTGACTTAACTTAAATATAGTATTAAAATATAAAAAGAGATTGGAGGAACTAAAATGACAACTGAAGAATTAATTGAAAAATTAGAGTTGATACAGAAACTAAAATGCGAAACACCAACATTAGAAATAAAAAGTGCAGAAAAAGGATGTCCCAAGCATCTTTATGATTCATTGTCAAGTTTCTCTAATCAAGATGATGGTGGAGTGATTGTATTTGGTGTGGATGAGGAACAAGATTTTAAAGAAGTAGGAGTATATGATCCGCAGGATATACAAAAGAAAATTAATGAACAATGTCTACAAATGGAGCCTGTTGTTAGACCATTACTTACTGTGGCGGAAAAAAACGGACTTTTTTTTGTGGCAGCAGAGATACCAGGTGCAGATATTACAGAAAGACCAGTATTTTATCAGGGTAGAGGTAGAGTAAAAGGTTCATTCGTTCGAGTGGGCGATAGCGACGAACCTATGACGGAATACGAGGTATATAGCTACGAAGCCTATAGAAAAAAGTATCAAGATGACATTAGAGTTATTGAGAGGGCTACTTTTGCAGCGTTAAATCAAGAATCAATCTTAAATTATATTGAATTACTAAAAATTGGAAAACCTAAGCTGGCAGCAATTCCTGATGATGAAATATATGAGTTAATGAGTATCAAGAGGAATGATCAAATTACACTGAGTACAGTAATGAACTTCAGCCCATATCCACAGGCATATTTTCCGCAACTATGCATCGTTGCAACAGTTGTTCCAGGTAAAGAAATGGGAGAAATAGGAGAGCAGGGCGAGAGATTTTTGGATAATCAACGTATAGAGGGAAATATCCAGGAAATGCTGGATGGTGCTATGCAATTTGTAAACAGGAACATGCATACAAAAACGATTATAGATCCAAATACCGGAAAACGAGAAGACCGAACTGATTATCCGATTACAGCTTTAAGAGAATCTATTCTTAACGCTTTGGTTCATCGTGATTATAGTGTTCATACTGAAGGAATGCCCATACAAATAACGATGTATGAAGACAGAATCGAGATTAGGAACCCTGGCGGCTTATATGGAAGAATCAAGATAGACCAGTTAGGGAAAGTTCAACCAGATACTCGCAATCCAATAATAGCAACTGAACTGGAAGTGTTGAAAGTAACAGAGAACAGATACTCTGGAATTCCGACAATTAGAAGAGCAATGCATGAATATGGACTGCCACAGCCAGAGTTTTTAGAGGAGAGAGGTAGCTTTATTGTAAAGCTGTATAAGTATGGAGAAAACACATTGTCTATTCAGAATGAAATTAGTAAAAACAATGAATTGATTTTGTTTTGTAAGATTCCGAGGACACGAAATGAGATATGTGAGTTTTTAGGACTAAGTTCTGTTACTTATGCCATTCAGACTCATGTGATGCCATTAGTGGAACAAGGCCTTATAAAGTTGAGCATTCCGGATAAGCCAAAGAGCCCAAAGCAATTATTCTATAGTTAATATATGTATAAACTTAAAGTCAATAAGATTTGAATTATTAAAGCATACAAATCATATAAACTTAAAGGAGTGTTCACATGCTTAAGGAATATGAGTATGGTATAAACAACGGGATGGGCTTGTACTTTATAGATGCTAATTTATTGGTCGCTCTGGGGAATTATTATTATAAAGCAAAATGCAAACCTTTTGAAATCACGTCTGAGGTCGTTGAATTTTTATTAAGAGCTCGTAAGTATGGAATTCAAAACCAGTTTTCTTTGATCGAACTTTGCTACGATTACAACACTAATACTCTTAATAGTTCCTTGATGCAAAAGATAATGATAGCTTATGATTATCTAATCATGCAAATGGGAGAGAGCGAGATTAGAAGTCATAAGGGTGCATTAGAACCAGATATCGTAAATAACGAGAGACGCACAAGAAGTTTTAGCAGTATTTTTGAATGTAAATTGCCAGATTTCCTATTTGAAAATGATTATATGGGTTTAAAAAATGCATTTTATGGCATTTATTTATATATGTTGAAAGTGTATTTGCTTTACAGTGATAAAAGAATAGAACCCATAGAAAAAATAAAGAGTCTATTCTCTTATATGGTAAATGATGTTGATGTGATTCTAGCTAACGAGTTTTTTACCGCTAGCATGTTGTTTATTGGAGAAAATGCAGAAAAAGATATTGTTATGAAGATATTGAAACCTCGCGAAAATCCCGAATTGCAACACATATTGAATGCAACGATTGATGTTTTTCAAGTTAAAATAGCTGAGATTTTTGCTCAGATGTTTGAGCTTAATAAAAAGCCTTGTTTTGTGAGATTTGCTACGCTTGATAAGCCACTTCAGGATTACATAGAGCATGTCGCTCAATATAATACTACTATATCTCCCAATATGATATCTTCGCTCAATTCATATAACGTCAAGATAAGCGGAAAATACAGAGAAGAGTGGACAAAATTCTATAATGAAACGGTTGAACCCACAATGCGGAAGCGTTTCTTTGAAGCTCACCTTAAACATCAATCTTTTGGTGTTTGTGATACTGAAAAAATTTACCGTGAGATAATTAATCTTGAAAACCGGGTTTTAAAAGTAGTAAAAAACTAATATAAAGTTGCCGCCAGCAGCATACAGTAGCCCTGAGCTTTCTACCGTACGCAGCAGGTAAACAGCAACTCACACTAGAAATGCCAAAAAC
>NZ_JAEEVD010000058.1:0-15810 GCF_016290755.1 Lachnospira sp. | reverse complement strand
TTTAAGATATTTGTATATGTTTGATGATAGAAATAGTAATATTCCTATATTTTCACAAATAGATATGGTCTTTAGTATATTTTTAACTTTGCGGTAAATATCTTCGAACTTTCTAAACACAAAAATAGACATAGCCCAAATCCTCTCCGGTTTCTTAAACCATCAAGTCTTAGACTATGCCTATTTTCTATTCCCCAACATACCTTATTTCCTGCCAATCTTCCCCACTTCTTTAGGATCAGCGTAAGGTAAACGTCTTATTTTATTTTTTTGCGCTTGTAAAAATAGCGCTTGCGCCTACTTTTTTCTAAACTAGTTAAAAAGAACTGAGTTCA
This sequence comes from Lachnospira sp., assembly GCF_016290755.1. Classification (NCBI taxonomy): domain Bacteria; kingdom Bacillati; phylum Bacillota; class Clostridia; order Lachnospirales; family Lachnospiraceae; genus Lachnospira; species Lachnospira sp. The sequence goes on along the minus strand of NZ_JAEEVD010000058.1, from coordinate 15,475 downwards.
CTACGCTCTGTAAGTATTCCTGTCTACCAGATACAGGTAATTCAGGCTTCTTAAGCTCACAAGCATGTGCTGCTAATTCCTCAAGACTAGCTGAATGATTTCTGATCTTCTGACCGATTTCTGAATTGAAGCTCTCATATCTCTTCTTAATATTTTCTTCAAGTCTGCCATCTTCTATTAATGCTGCAGCCTTCTCTAAGCCTAATGCAAATGTATCCATACCTAAAATGAAGGCATAGAACATATCTTCTGGTGTATTAGAAGGTCTTCTATTCTTAGCATCAAAGTTGAAACCACCTGTAAGACCGCCAGCCTTAAGCACTTCCATCATTGCATAAGTTGCACCATATACATCATATGGGAATTCATCTGTATCCCAACCAAGAAGCATATCGCCCTGGTTAGCATCGATAGAACCAAGCATACCGTTGATTGCAGAAATTCTAAGTTCATGCTGGAATGTGTGACCTGCAAGTGTTGCATGATTTGCCTCAATATTCATCTTGAAATCCTTATCAAGACCATACTGACGAAGGAAACCGATAGCTGTTGCAGCATCAAAATCATACTGATGCTTCATTGGTTCCTTTGGCTTTGGTTCAATATAGAAATCACCCTTAAAGCCGATGCTACGACCGTAGTCAACAGCCAAGTGCATAAGATTTGCAATATTTTCCTGCTCAAACTTAACATCTGTGTTAAGAAGTGTTTCATAACCTTCTCTGCCACCCCAGAATACATAGCCTCTACCACCAAGCTTTACAGTAATATCAAGAGCCTTCTTTACCTGAGCTGCAGCGAAGCAGTAAACATCAGCAGAACTTGTACTACCAGCACCGTTCATAAATCTTGGGTTACCAAACATGTTAGCTGTACCCCATAAACACTTGATATTAGTGCCCTTAGTCTTCTCTAAGATATAGTCTGAGATTTCATCTAATCTTCTATTAGTTTCATTGATATCGTCAGCTTCTGGTACAAGGTCAACATCATGGAAGCAATAGTACTCAATACCAAGCTTCTTCATGAATTCAACACCTGCATCTACCTTAGCCTTAGCATGCTCCATAGTACCAGGAGTAGCTCCAAAGCTCTTATCTGCTGTGCCTACACCAAACATATCTACACCGTTAGCGCCAAGGTTGTGCCACCATGCCATTGCAAATGGTAAATGCTCCTTCATCTTCTTGCCTGCAACAACCTTCTCTGCGTCGTAATACTTGAAAGCAAATGGATTAGTGCTTTCTGGTCCCTCGTACTTAATAACTGGGACATTCTTAAAAAATTCAGTCATATTTTCCTCCCAAAAATTGCTTAAAATTTAAAGCTATTAATTTAATCTTTACTTTTAGAAAAGTTTTTTCTATAAGTCAGTTTTAACACAAAATAGACTTATTTACAAGTAGTTTTCAAAAGTTTTTATCTTTACATATATGATATAATTGTCCTGAAAGGAAGGGTAAATATAGCCACGAATATATTTATTTTATTGGTGATTTTATGATTAAAGTAGATTTGATTACTGGTTTCCTAGGTTCTGGGAAGACCACTTTTATAAAGCAATATGTAAACTATCTTATTAGCAAGGGCGAGAACATCGGCATTATCGAGAATGATTATGGTGCTGTAAATGTAGACATGCTCCTTCTAGAGGATGCCATCGGTGATGATGCTGACCTTGAGATGGTGGCGGGCGGTTGCGACTACGACTGCCACAGACGTAGATTTAAGACTAAGCTTATTGCCCTTGGAATGCTGGGCTATGACAGGGTTTTGATTGAGCCTTCTGGCATCTATGACGTGGATGAATTTTTCGATGTTTTAAACGAAGATCCCCTTAACAGATGGTATAAAATCGGCAACGTCATTACAGTTATAGATTCTAAGCTTGAAAATGAGCTCTCAAACGAATCTAACTATCTTCTCTGCTCACAGGTTTCCCGCTCAGGTAAAATTCTTTTATCTCATAGCGATTTGGCCTCGACACAAGATATAGAGAATACAAAGGCCCACCTAAAGGCTGCCCTTCTTCAATTCAAGGGAAATAGAGAGCTTGTGGAGTCTGACTTTATTGAAGCAAACCTAAACGAGCTAGATTCTTCAGTATTAGAGGGGCTTACAAACTGTGGTTACAACAATTTTGACCACGAAAAATTAAGAATAGACGACAATAATAGCTACAACTCAGTATATTTGCTAAACCACGGCCTATCTATTGCTTCTATAAAGGCCTTAATTGACAATCTCTACAAGGATGAGAAATGCGGAAAAGTCTTTAGAGTTAAGGGCTTTGCAAAGGCGGATGGCGCCAGCGGCGCTAATTCCGACGCTTCTACTGGCGACACTACATCTAGTGCGAATCCTGCCGGCGCCGCTAATTCCGACGCTTCTGCGGCCAATACAACATCTAGTGCTTGGTATCAGATCAATGCAACTGTAGAAAATACTGAGGTTGCCAAGATTAATGTAGGCCAGGATGTATTAATTATTATTGGCGAAAGTCTAGATGAAAAATACATAAACGAAATGATAGAAAACTACAGATAGAACAAACTGTTAAATACATTGCAAATTAAAACTCGTCAGATAGATGATATAATCTATCTGACGAGTTCTAATAAATACATATTATTCTTCAGTACTTTCGCTAATTCTCATAACTTGTACCAATTCCCAGTACTTTCATTACTTCTTAAGAATCGCCTTAATCCTCTAATATTGGTTTATAAATCGGTTTTTTTATTACTTCGCTTGCTTCTTCAAAGGAGAGGGGTTCACCATAATAAAAGCCCTGGCAGCATTCGCAGCCTATATCTAGTAGCTTCTTTCCCTGTTCCTTTGATTCTACGCCTTCGGCGATGGTTGTCATGCCGATTTTGTTAGCGTAGTTTACAATGCTCTCAACAATATATTCCACCTTATTAGAACTGCAGATATTATCTGCAAAGCTCTTATCAAACTTAATTACATCCGCATCAATAGTGTGGAGCAAGCTTAAAGACGAATAGCCAACACCAAAATCGTCAATAGAGATTCTGTAGCCGTATTGACGCATTTTCGTAATAAAATCTAAAAGCCTACTAAACTCGTCTTCTGTGGCGGATTCTGTGATTTCTATATCTAGTTTTGAAGGCTCAACCCCAGCAGTAGTGGTAATTCTGTGGATTATTTCCTCGATGTTTGGAATAAACAAGTTCTTTCGCGATACATTTACAGAAATAATTGGGTAATCGATGCCCGCGTCATCCCACTTCTTTATGCACTCGCAGGTCTGCATCAAAATGTACATATCTAGGTTGTGAATCATACCCTGATTATCAAGAATGCTGATGTACTCTGATGGAGAGACGATTCTTCCCTGATATTTCCAACGAGATAGGGCTTCGAAGCCCACTAATTTGCCTGTTTTCATGTTGACCTTTGCTTGGAAAACAGGATAAACTTCCTGTTTGCTGATGGATTTTCCAAGTAATTCTCTAACATTTCTTGACCAGTCAAGCTTGGCCTTAAACTTATCATTGTAGAAAACTACTCTTTGCTTTAGGCGCGTCTTGGCCATTGTGTAGGCATCCACAGCGCACTGCATTCTCTCATCAAAACTTAGCTTCTTATTATCTGAAATCATAACTCCGGCCCAGCAACTAAGGACAAAGTTTCTATCTCCTGTATTTGGAAGATCCGAAACTGTAATACCTGCTAGGGCGTGCATGATTTTTGATTGATTTCTTCTTTTCACGCATATAATAAAGTGATCTCCACCAAGTCGACCAATAGCCTCGTCCTCCTCGGCTAGAGCCACTAGTTTTCTTGTATATGCAACGATTGCAGTATCACCGCACTCAACGCCACCGCAATCATTTAGATATTTGAAATTTTGGATATTAGCATAAATAATGATGTAGTCTGAATAGTCGCCGTTCCTTACTAAAGAGGCAATCTTATCCTTAACGGCGCGCAAATTCGGCACACCAGTTTGTGGATCCCTAAATCTTGAATTATTCAGAACTCTAGTTGTTGTCACTTCGTAGGTAATTAAAAATAAAATATTGGCAAATATAGAATACTCCGGAACTTCCTCATGGCCTTTCATAGGCGCTATGCTGATTTCCCCGGCTCTTGTATCACTTAAACGATACATGTATTTTATAGCTTCTTCACATTCGCAATCTCTTTTAAAGATATTTTTATTAATAACGCGATCGCCAAATCTATTTTCTGTATTTGTTATTTTTAGATTTATCTCACCAATAAATAAAATATCGCATATTTCCTGGATTTCTTCATGACTTAAATCTTTATTTAACTTTTCATGGGTGCATTCCTTTAACAAAGACTCAAATATGCAATTGCTTTTTCGTTTTACATTTTTATTATCCATCTCTACAACAACCTATATATTTTCACTATTATCCAAATGACTTGAATACCCGTATTATAACACAAACTTTATAAAAATAAAGCGCTAAAGTTTACGCAAAAATCTTAAAAAGCGCGCAGTTTCCTAGTCTTCCCTCTTATTATAAATGAACATCCAAACCGCCATGGCGATAATTATAAAGTAGCCCAAGAAACTAAATCCATCTGGGATTTGTCCGAATATGATAAATCCTAGGATTGCTGAAAACACAATCTGAGAATAGTCATAAACGGAAATCTGCTTAGCTGGTGCGTAAATGTATGCGCGAGTGATTGCAAACTGTCCACCAGCAGCTGCAGTGCCTGCTAAAAGTAACATTAAAAGTTGCACTAAAGTCATAGTTTTCCAAGAAATTATCATTAGAGGAAGGCAAACTAAACAAGAAAATCCTGAGAAAGCCATAATAATTAGGTCCGGAGTTACCTTTCTCTTTCCTAGAATTCTAACCATAGTGTAGGCGGAACCTGCCCCTAGACCGCCGATTGCGGCAATTACTGCTGGGAAATTGTTGAAGTTTCCACTTGGCTTAATAATGAACAGTGCGCCAATAAAGGCACCGATAACCGCCATCCACTGTACGGGACTACATTTTTCCTTCAAAATAATCGCAGATAGAACGATTACAAAGAAAGGCGAGAGTTTCTGCATCATTGAAGCATCTGCAAGAGCTAGATGGTCAACGGCGTAGAAATTACAAAGAAGTCCAATAGTTCCAAAAAGGGAACGAAGGAAGAGCACGAAGCCGTCCGACTTCTTCATATGTAGTTTCTCTTTCTTCACAATAATAGTCACTACAACAATTATGAGGGCTATAAAGTTTCTAAAAAATGCTTTCTCAACCGATGGCAAATCTCCTGATAAGCGGACAAAGGCGCTCATTAGGGCGAAACAAAAGGCTGAAATCACAATACAAATTATTCCTTTTAATCGATTATTCACTTTACTTCTCCTTTATTTACATTTTGTTAAAGCATAGCACAAATCCATAAAAAAAGCCCTCACCTTGCTATGAAAAAAGCATAAAGTCTCTTTCATAGCTTAGTGAGAGCAATATATTTTCCTATAAATCCTTAGTATCTAGATTAAGGACTATGCCAAAGATAGCACCACAAATTCCCCCGATTACGTGAGAAAGCTGTGAAATTGTATCCTGGGCCTCAAAGCCGTTTACGACTTCACCGCCAACGTACATAAATAAGATAAGGATTAGTGTTAGTGGAATCTTCTTACCCTTGATGCTTGAAGCTGAGAGTAAAACTACCATCATATAAACTATTCCGCTTGATCCTAAAAGCACTGTTGTTGGCATGAAAATGATATTAACAATACCTGATACTACGGCAGTAATGCACATAAGCACCGCCAAATCTAGGCTTCCATATTTCTCTTCTAATATCGGTCCAATTAGTAAAAAGAACATCATATTAGAATAAAAATGGTTCCAATCTGTATGCCCAAGTACATGTCCGAATAACCTTACGAAGAATAAAGGACTAATCTCCGATCTGTAAACACTAAAAACCATTGTATTTGTTAGGCCGTTTGATATTTCGTTCAAAAATAAAGCAACTAACGAAATTAATGCAAAACCTAATACAACTGGAGAATTGAATCCTAAAGAAATCCCTTTCTTTCCTCCGTCTGCCATATATAATTCCTCCCATTATGCAATACTAAAGTGTCAAACACAATAGGAATTATAACATATCAGTTAAATTTTTAAAGAAAAATTTTATTAATTTTCCTTCTTCTTTCCGCCTTCGCCAAAAATTATCATTACAAGACTAGCAAATACTGAAAGAATCATTACAACTGCGTAGATAAATGCATTTGCAAAATCACCAGTCTGTGTGCTCTGTGTAGATACCTCACTATTAGCAATTTGCATAGCATTTTGTTCTGCTATAAGTCTATCGACTTCCTTTTCATAAGCAGCAATCTTTTCGATTTCAGCTTCTACTGCACTATCTCTTGCTACTGATTCCTCATCAGCTGCGACTTCTCCTGTATTCTCAGTCGCAGGTTCTGTTGCAGGTTCTGTCGCAGGTTCTGTCGCAGGTTCTGTTGGCTCAACCACTGGCTCTTCTGGTTCTACTGCTGGCTCTTCGCCTGCACCTGTTTCACCTTCACTTGAACCTGTCTCGCCTTCAGCTGGCTTAGCAGCTACTAATGCCTTAGCTACTGCCGAACCGTCAGTTGACTTAATTGCAATTGAATGCTCGCCTTCGGCTAATGTTGCTGTGTAATCGCCACTAATTGTTGCGATTGTTGAACCTGATGTAATTGTGTAGTATGAAGAATCAATTTCTTCACCATCCACTAAAACTGCAACGAACTTATCAACAGTTGCTGCTGAACGAAGAACAACTTCTTCCCCAGGAACGATTGTGATTGTGTCGCCTGAGAGCATCTCATAGCTGATTTCCTCTGGTGTCTCCGGTGTTGTTGGCTCTTCTGGTGTTGTTGGTTCTTCCGGTGTTGTTGGATCCTCTGGTGTCTCTGGGTTCTCTGGTGTTACAGGATCTTCTGTGGCTGCAGCTACGTAAGATGCGCTAATTGCTGCATATTCTGCCTCTGCATCCCAAGCTCCATCACTATACTGATTTGCATCAGCTGCGAGAACCTCTGCAACTGTGTCAATCTTGCTTGCCTGAAGTGCTGATAACTGAATTCTGTCAGTATTAACCTTAAAGCCTGCGCCATATGAACCATACTCGCTAAATCTTGCGTTCTTGTATGAGTTGTTACTCATGTCGCAGTAACCAACTTCTCTAATCTTGCTGCCTAAATAGCAGTTGATGTAAGCAACGGATGCATTTGTGCCCCATGGTCTAGCAAGGTAAACGCCCTTAACTCCTGACTTAGCAAGAATGTGGCAGTTAATAAATACATAACCGACTGTGTTCTTGCCTTCTGTAGAAGCTGCTGTTAAGTATCCATCGCCATTTGAAACGATTTCACAATCATAGAAGGCTGCCATAGCTCTACCAAAGATAAAGTCTACATTTCCTTCAATGTAGCATCTGTTGTAGTACTGTCTAGCTGCATTTGAAGATCCATTTGCATATAAAGTATCCTGATATCCGAGGAATCTTACGTTTGTAAATGTAGTCTCGTCCGCATTGTTTAGAAGTGCTACAGCCTGCTTGCCATCAATCTTCTCGTTTGGATAGTCAAATTCGTTAGAAATTGTCATATTCTCAGCTGTAAAGTGGCTAGCTCCTCCATTTAATGTAAGAGAAGCACTTCCTGATGTACCATATGTCTTACCACTAGCGTCTAATGAACCTGAAGCTACGTCGTAGTAAAGAACTGTTTTTAAAGAATCCTCACCGATTAATGTGATGTAGCTTGTGTCCACTGTAAGCTTTTCATAGTATCTGCCGTTCTTTAAGAAAATCACTACACTTTCGCTGTTAGCAGCATTTACGCTTGCGATGGCCTCTCCTACTGTTGCAAATGTAGGAATACCCTCAACTTCAGCGCCTGCCACACCTGTGTAGCTTCCGTCTACTACAATATCAATATTTGTTAACTTAACAAAATTGAAAGTCTTATAAGTCTTAACTCCACTTTCGCTTGTGAAGTAAGCAACTACCTCATTTCTACCGTCTGCTAAACTAATTTCTTCACTAATTGCCTCGTTAGCATTAGTGCTCTTTGTATCTATTAAATCACCATTTAACTTGATTTCCCAACTACCTGCTTCATCAGCTGCAATTGTAAAGCTAGCCTTTGAAGAATCTGTAATTGTATCATTTGACTTGGCACTAACTGTTAAGCTAGCAGCCTCATCACCAAAATAGTATTCTCCTGTGTGACCTGCTGTTGCCATGATTGTCACTGCAGTAGAAAGATTTGACTCATTTTCAGCATCATAAGCTAAAACTGCATAGTTATAAACTGTCTCGTTTACAGCGCTTGAATCTACATAGCTTGTTGTGCTTGTAGTTCCAAGAAGTGTGTAATCCTGCTCATCTACTGACTTTCTATAAACCTTGTAGCCTGTTGCTGAGCTAACGCTTGCCCATGAAAGAGAGTTAGAAGCGTTGCCTGAGCTTGCTGTAAGCTTAGTTGGGCTTGTAAGTGGCTTCTTATAACTAACTGCCTCAGAAACCATTGTGTTAGAAACTGTCTCACCCATAACACCTGTTACTTTGAAAATGTAACTTCCAGATGCACTTGGTGAATATGTGTAACTTGTATCTGTTGTAGTGCCTAGAGTCTTGTATGTATGTCCACCATCTGAAGAAACTGATACTTCATACTTGCCATCCCCTGTAAGGCCCTCGCCCTCGTAAGATACTGTAATGGCTGTTCTATCTTCGTTAACTACTGGTGTGTTAACCTTTGTAATTGTTGGAGCTGTACCAGCATCCTTGTAGTAATCTGCCTGATTGTAGAGCACATTTCCATTAGCATCATAGTAAACCATGTTCTTTACGCTAACGTTTGCGCCACAAAGTGCGATACCGAAGCGAACCTCACTCTTAGCGCCAACATTTCCTTCACCTGTGTAAAGGTCAGATAACTTAATAGTCTTTGAACCTGAGTATGTGCTACCTGTCGCTGTAACTTCTAATGGATTTGTTAAATCTGTAAATGTTAATGTGTAACCTGCGCTTGTTCTCTCAACTACAACGTGATATGTATCACCAACAGCTACATTATACTTTGGTGAGCCATTACCTGCAGAGCCTGTTGACTTTGTCCAGTATCCTGAAATTGAGTCAGAACCTGTATTTGCATCGTAGCCACGTAGGCCAAGTGTTGTAAAGGAGCTTAGTGTGCTACCAAATGCACCTACAAATACGCCTGATCTCTTACCTTCATTACCAAAGATTGAATAACCATCAATAGTGATGTCCATCTCAAGCTTGCCATTCTTTGTTGTTTCTGGGAAGAGAATGTAACTTGCATTGCTATCTTCTGATGTTCCAGAAATTGCTAAGTTACCTGTTGTTGCTGACTGCTTTAAGATCATTGTTGAACCTGAAGCTGTCTTAGTAAGCAAATTATTTTCATCAATTACTGTAGGAGCATAATTATTTTCAGACTCATCTGTTTCTGAAGATGTATCCTCTCCTGTTGTTGGTTCTGTTGTTGGATCTGTAGTTTCTGAAGGGTTAGTATTTAAATTGATATTGCTAAACTTAGCTGTTACTAAATTATTAATATCGTTAGCTACCTGACCGCTATCTACTGCAAATCCGATATATGCTGTATCTGGTAAATCAACTTCCATCTCGCTTACTAATGTCCAGTTCTCGCCATCATCTGAGGCATATCCTGAAAATGTATCGCCCTTTCTAACAAGCTTTAACCAAGTTCCGTTTACTGTTGCCCCTGTTCTATAGTTAAGGTCTGTAACATAACCAATACCTGCAGCCTCTGCCTTAGAAGCACTATCAAGGGTTTCTGAAAGTTCAGAAGTTGCCCCCCCTGTTGTCTTTCTTGCTGACATATGTGTTGCCCAGCATGTGACGCTTGATAGCTTAACCATTGAGAAGCCAAGAGCTACCTGCTTTGCATCGTCTGCTAAGCTTTCTCTAAACATTAAGCCTGTAAAGGTATGGCAATCAACCACTGTCTCCTCATCAAGCTTAACTACAAGCTCTGCATCTCCTGTAACCTGCTGGTATGTGTAGTGAAAATCGTCATCTGCGGCATCGTAGTTTTCTGTTCCCTTAACGCTTCCTTCTTCTCTACCTACCTTGCCGTTACCCTTTACGGTTAGCACTCCATTTTCCAAACTAGAACCACCAGAAAGTGCTGGATTACCTACTTCTGCGTCTAACCAGTCTCCTGAGCTTGCTGTTGAATTTACATGAAGCTTTGAAGCATCTGACTGTGTCTCGTTATCCTCGTTATCGTAAGCCCTTACTGATATGCTATAGGTTCCATCCTTTAACTCTGAAAATGTATAGCTGTAAGGTGCTTCTGTATCTGTAGCCACTAACTTATCGCCATTGTAAAATTCTACCTTGCTAATTGAACCGCCGTTGTTTGCAGTTGCATTTGCAGTAACTGTAACTGGCTTGCCTTCATCTACCTGAGTGTTGTTGGCTAAATCAATTGATACTGTTGGATTTGGTGCAACGTAGTTGATATCTGTAACTCCCTCAACGAGAGAATTGAAATATAGCTCTACATTTGCATAACCACTATCTGAAATCTTAGCACTATCACTAGCGTCGTTAGGATCTAGGCCATGAGCTGTTTCCCAGTAATCTGGAATACCATCAAGGTCGCTATCAAAGGATGCGTCTCTATGTACTTCCTCTGTACAATAGCCGCCTACTTCGTCCTGAGTGTTGATGTAGTAGCCTGTGCCATTTTCAACATCAGCAACTACTCTAGCATCGATTGCATCTCTTTCAGGGTAAGTACAACCTGCCTGATTTAAAATAAGAGATGAGCTTTCATTAGCTGTTCTTAATGTTATCTGATTGAAAGCATCTGATTCGTAAGGAGTTGAAGAAACTACTGTTGCCTTCTCTCCTGATGTAACGCCTTCCATCTTAAAGCCTTTGCTATTATCGGCTGTTACTGCATCATTTCCTTCAAATACATTTCCTGTGTAATATACTCCGCCTGGCTTAGTCTTCTCACCGAAGTTAAGAATTGTATTAGCCGCAGCATCTCTTGTACCAGGACCTGTCTTAAAATAGTTATTAATATAATTAGTTAAAGTATAACCACCACCGTAGCATGAGTAGTAACCCCAGTTATAAAGGTAGTTATTGCTTAACTGTACTGTTGCCATTGAATAAACTTTTGTTGGATCTGTCATTGTACCGCCACCAAGACGTGGGTTTCTTGAAGTATGGTTAGCGATTAAATTATATTGGAAAACGCAATTATCTCCACCAAAGATACCGCCATAGCCGTGTCTTCCCTTGCTATGACCTGAAACTGTTAAACTTTCACTGATTATACACCACTGAACAGTTCCATCTGCACCTCTATATGTTGATAATGTTTCATCTGTGTTCCAGCTAAAAGAACAATGATCAATGATAAAGGTCTTATTATCTCTTCCCCAAAGGGCATCCATAGAATCACCGGCTGTGTACACATTTTCAGAACCAGTTCTAAAACGTACAAAACGGATAATAAGATTCTCAGAATTACTAATGTTAGTCTCGTAACCTGATAGTGTGATTCCATCTCCAGGTGCTGTCTGACCAGCAATAGTAATATTCTTCTTATCTCTGAAAGATAATGTCTGCTTCAAATTAATTGTACCGCCGACATTAAATACGATTATGCAACCATCTGTTGAATTCTCGATACCGTAACGAAGTGAACCTTCGATAGGTGTTTCATTCACCCCATAATCTTCTAGATTAGTAACTACATAAACATCATAGCCACGACCGCCGCTGGCGTACATGCCGCCACCTTCAGCGCCTGGAAATGCTACAATACTTGCGGTCTCGTTTGTAGTATCTGCCTTAACATACACTAATCCTTCAAGTGGAATTAGTGCAGTTGAGGCCATTAAAAAAGCAGCCATTGCAAAGCCCGAAGCTCTTCTAATGATTGCTTTTTTGGAACGCAAGAAGCCATTTTTAAATAGACTTAGCTTTCTCATAAAAACCTCCCGTATTAAATTATTTTTTGCTAAACTTCCCCACAAAATTGCCTTCCCCAAGACTTTTGTAAAGAAGCTTTATATAACCCACAAATATATTATATACTTAAGAAATAAAATTGTATAGCTTAAATTCATAACTTTTACAAAAATAGTTTGTGTTTGTGGTTTTCTGGTGGGTTTAAGATAGATTTCCTGGTCGCGGCCGCGAGGGGATTGACCTTCCGAGAGATTTTCTCTCCATTAGGTCAACGACTCCCGAGACGAAACTGAGAATTTAAGGCGGGACGAGAGGATTTCTGAGATGCAGCCGGGAGGAGGATGACCCTCCGGGATGTTTTCTCTCCCGTAGGGATTAGTATTCTTGTTCTAAACAACTTGCTTTTTTTGATTGTTGACCTAGCGGTAAAAAAAGCCCTGAAAAGGATTACGAATTTCCTATAATACCAACTTGCTTTTAGGGCATTTAATACTTATTCGAAATTTTCGGTCCATACGGATTATTCTAGGAAGCGTTGAATTTAAAAAGATAGACCCTAGAAGAAAAAAATTTCTTCTAGGGTCAACAAATCAATATTAGATATAAAAGTTTTAATTATATCAGGAGATTTCTGCCTGAAGCCTGCACTTCCCAGAGCAACAAACTCCCGGGACTAGAAAGCAAGTTGGTCGCGGCCGGGACTGAGTGACCTTCCGGGAGGTTTTCTCTCCATTAGGTCAACGACTCCCGGGACGAAACCGAGAATTTAAGCCACTTCCGGCATAGTATAACTCCCGGTAGGCAAACAGCGCAGCGCCTTTGCCGTACACCCAGGCGCCCCCTCTCCCATCGGGACTCTCTACCTCTCGATCACTTCCCCTGTCTCAGGATTCACAGAAATTCCATTAACCTCCAACCTCTCATCAATCTCAATTACGAGACACTGCTTGCCATCAATAATCTGAGTTGTTACAAGGTCTGTCTTATCTGGATTAATCTTAACAATAACGTCTGGTGTCTTAACTTCAAACTTTCTAGCTGGCACAATATTTGTCGCAGCAAGCTTGCCATCCTCACCCGTTGCCATTTCAAAATGCTCTTCAAAATTCTCTAAATTCTCTTCCTTAACTCCACTCTTTTCTAAGACTTCACGAACCTCAGTCTTATCAAGCATTACAGGAGCCATAGACTCCTTCTTCTTCTCTGCAATCTTCTCATTAAGATTCTCATGAATGTTCTTAACGATTTCATAATTAGAATCCTCACCTAGCGCCTCAGTTACCAAGTTATTAAAGGTCTCCTTCTGATCTACGGCACCCATAGGCTCGTTGACCATAAGTACATTTTCAATAACGCCATGCTGGAAATCGTTAGCATCCTTAGTGTAGAAAAGTGTCATGTCAGTGTTGCTTGTTCTATCGTTAAAAGCTGGGAATAGGAATCCCACGTCAGGCAAATCCACCATATGGCTCTGAATCTGATTGTGGAAAGCCTTGTCATCCTCGTTGTAGCCAAGGCCTGGCTTTGAAAGGCTTACATGGCAAATGCTACACAAAATATAACTAAACACTTCCTCGGAAGCATCTTCCATCTCGATGTTATCGTTAGTAATTGATGGAATGTCATATGCCTGATGGATGAGCAAAATCAAGTAATTGCCCGGATAATAGTAGTTCTCGATGATCTTATCGTAGAGCTGATTAACCACCGCATCATCCTTTAATTCTGAATCTCTTAATTTAAGAAGAAATTCCTGCGAGCCGCCTGCTTCATAGGCTCCCTCGTTAAACTGCATATCAAGAAGATTTTTACCAGGAGTTCCTGATAAAGATTTTTTGAAAATGTCAAAATACTTGTGCTTTTCCTCCTCTGGAAGATTTAAAAAATTCTCTGTAAATGTAGTGACTTTGTTCTTCTCGCCGTCAACATAACAGCCACAAAGTCTTGAAATTCCACACTCTTCAAGTGTGTACTGTGCCTTAATCTCATTAATTTCTTTTCTAGTCATATTCTTACCACTCTCTGCGATATCGCTAAAATTAAGGGTTAAATCATGATTTAACCCTTTTAGTTTCTCGCTATTTTTGCATAAGATTAATTTACCACTAACTAAGCACATCAGGCAAGATAATATTTCAAAAGTAAAGCAGGGATTTGCTCACACTAAGTTCAAATTCCACTGTACAGATATCAATTCTATGATAAAATAGTATAAAATTAAATTACACGCAAAGGAAAATGAAAATGACAATTTTACAAAACGAGATTATTGAAATTGAGCTAGACAATAATAGCTCTAAGAACACATTTACAATAACAAAGAATCAACAAAAGGTCGGGCTTGTAAAATTTAACGAAAAGTCTGAAATTTATTTCGAAATCGATGAAGATCACCGTGGCAATCACTATGCTAGCAATGCACTTTACCTACTTATGCCACACATCCATGAAGTTTTACATGAACCTATAATTCATGCTATCGTGGCTAAATCTAACGAGATGGCTATACACTGCCTCGAACACAATGGCTTCGAAATTATTAGTCGTGATTTGGAAAATGTTTACTACGAACACAGAATTTACGAAACTAGATTAGATGACACCTACGAAGCGCCAGCAGGCCAGAAAGTGATTTACCTTGCAGGAGGTTGCTTCTGGGGTATGGAAAGAGCTTTTAAAGAATTAAAGGGAGTTACTGAAACTAAAGTCGGCTATGCCAACGGCCACATTAAAAATCCAAGCTATGAAGAAGTTTGTAGACACGAAACTGGATTTAGAGAATGCATTCGTGTGACTTACAAACCAGAAATCACAAGCACTGAAACAATCCTTAAGGCTTACTTTATATGTGTTGACCCAACACAGGCAGACGGACAAGGCGGGGACATTGGCGAGCAATATTTACTTGGAATTTACTACAAAAACGATGAAATAAAAGAAATAGTTTCTTCTTATATAAAAGAGGAAGAAAAGAAATACTCTGAATTCCACGTAGAAACAAAGCCTCTGGATTGCTTCTATGAAGCAGAAGAATATCACCAGGACTATTTACTTAAGAACCCTAATGGTTACTGCCACATTACTAGAGTTGAGATTGACAAGATTAAGGCACTTAATTAATAACAAAAATGTATTTAAAAATAATAAAATTAATGTTATAATAATCTAAATATATTTTAATAAGGTTATTCACAGTCCCTTGGTGCTGGATCAGAGGTAGTTAAAAGATGAACTCTAACATTTACTATTACATAACAGATATGGAATTAGATTATACGAAATTTTTAAAATCAAAATGGTCAGAATTTAGGTTTTCTCTTGATTTCATTGAAATAGAAAGAATGTTTTATAAATGGCTAGATCAAAAGAATATTATCTATAAAAAATATTCTTTAACTCCGGATTGTAATAAAGAACTACTCGATTATGATACTAAAACGGCTTATGAAAATTATAGTAAACTCTACGAAAAAACCGTTTT